>CAUQDE010000006.1:0-21093 GCA_963516425.1 uncultured Kingella sp. | reverse complement strand
CTTATGAAGCCAACTTAGCCATGCAAAATGCCGATGTAGTTTTGGCGGTCGGCGCGCGTTTTGATGACCGCGTAGTCGGTTCGCCTGCGAAGTTTGCCGAAGCACCGAAAAAAATCATTCATATTGATATTGACCCATCCAGCATTTCCAAACGGGTTAAAGCCGATGTGCCGATTGTAGGCGATGTGAAAAACGTTTTAACCGAGATGCTGGGTTTATGGCGTGCGCAAAACGAATCCATCAACGCCAATCATTTGGAAAAATGGTGGAAAACAATTGAAGAATGGCGCGCACAAGAGTGTTTAAGGCTGCCTGAAACCGATTTAATCCTGCCGCAATATGTAATTCAAACACTGGCAAAAGTAACTAATAACGATGCCATCATCACCTCCGATGTAGGGCAGCATCAAATGTTTGCCGCGCTGTATTATCCGTTCCAACGCCCGCGCCAATGGCTCAATTCGGGCGGCGCAGGCACAATGGGCGTGGGCTTGCCCTACGCGATGGGCGCGCACCTTGCCAACCCTGATAAAGACGTGTTCTGCATTACAGGCGAAGGCTCCATCCAAATGAATATTCAAGAACTGGGCACCTGCGCGCAATACAATCTGCCGATTAAAACCGTGTGTTTGAACAACGGCTATTTGGGCATGGTGCGTCAATGGCAAGAATTGTTCTACGACGAACGCGAATCGGAAACCAATTTGGAATGCCAGCCCGATTTTGTGAAACTGGTGCAGGCCTATGGCCATGTGGGCATGCGGATTGAAAAAGCATCCGATGTGGAGGGCGCGTTGCGCGAAGCACTAGCCCTGAAAAACCGCTTTGTATTCATGGACTTTATAACTGACCGCAAACAAAACGTGTTCCCCATGGTGGGCGCGGGCAAAGGTTTGGACGAAATGGTCTTGCCGCAACACATGCGTTCAACTAAGGCATAAGAAAGGAACAAAAATGCGACATATCTTGTCTGTTTTGCTGGAAAACGAATCTGGCGCACTAAGCCGCGTGGTGGGCTTGTTCTCGGCACGGAACTACAACATCGATTCGTTGTCGGCCGCGCCCACCGAAGACCCTACGCTTTCGCGCATGACGATTGTTACGCATGGCAGCGATAGCGTAATCGAACAAATTACCAAGCAACTCAATAAGTTGGTTGAAGTGGTGAAAGTGGTGGATTTGAACGAAGGGCAACACAACGAGCGCGAATTGATGCTGGTGAAAGTGCGCGCCACGGGCAAAGAGCGCGATGAAGTATTGCGCTTGGTAACTATTTATCGCGGTCAAATCATTGACTTGACCGATAAAACTTACACCATCGAAGTAACGGGTGCGCGCGATAAGTTGGACAGCCTGCTGGTCAATCTGCCGCAAAATTCCATTTTGGAAACCGTGCGGACAGGCGCGGCCGGAATTGGTCGCGGCGAGCGTATTTTGAAAATCTGAGTTTAACCCGGCAAGATGAAACCGCCGTTATGCTTTGCGCTAACGGCGGTTTTTGTTTGATGAAATGCAAACCGATTTTCAGGCTGCCTCAGCCTGTTGAGGCAGCCTGAAAATGCTTAAACCCAGCTTTGCAACCCTCTTTGCTTTTTCAGGCTGCCCAATCTATCCACGTCTGGCGCAACCAGCCGTTACACCACGCAAAGGCAGCCTGAAAACCCCGATATTGCCATCCATTCGCCATGCAAATAATATCAACAACTTACACGTAAAATCATAATTTTCTTTTTATTTTCAACAAGAAACAAAGTCAAGCAAAATCCCATTTGCCCCATTTTGCATAAAAAATAAGCAACCCAAGCCATGCCATGATATTGCAACAAAATTTGATGGCAGCCACATATTTTCCACACAGTTATCCACAAAATATGTGGGCAAAGTTTGTCGCCCCAATGTTAAAATCCGCCTCCATTTTGCAAACAGGAATCCCCATGCCCGCATCTTTTTCTTGGCAAGACTTCATCGTTAATCTCTTTGCCCGCAAAGCCTTCACCGCCAACCTGCTGGAACGCAGTTTCAGGCAGCCTATGGGCTGGGTGGAGCTGGCGATTATGCTGGCTTTAACGTTTATCGCCTATCGCGCATCGGAAAAATGGACGCAATCGTCCAAAATCAAGGCGATTCGTTTTCGCGTGATTCGTCATGTGTTGCGACGTTTGCTGTTTCCCGTTTTGCTGCTTATTTTGGCGCTGGTGGCGCAAGTGGCATGGCAAGCGGCGGGCTTGCATGCGGTGTGGCTGAAACTTTTGGTGCTGGCGGCAAACTGGATGATGGCGATTCGGCTGGTGTTGGCGTTGATTAACGGCGCGTTCCCCAAAAGCACGCGCTCGGATGCGATTGAACGCGCCGCGTCCACAGGGCTTTGGGGCTGTTTTATTTTGTGGCTTTCAGGCATTGACGATTGGATTATTGACTGGCTCAAATCGCTGCAAATCCCCATCGGCGCAAGCAAACTCAATGCGTACACCATTTTAAGCGGCTTGCTGTGGGTGGGCGTGATGATGGTGTTCACGATGTGGTTTTATCGCTGGCTTAACGCGCGTTTGATGGCAAGCGCACGGCTGGATATGAACCTACGGATTGTGCTGTCCAAAGTGATGAAATCGCTGCTAATGGTACTATCGGTGTTGGTTGCGCTGCCTTTGGTGGGCATCGATTTAACCGTGTTGTCCGTGTTTGGCGGCGCACTGGGCGTGGGGCTGGGCTTTGGTTTGCAAAAAATCGCCAGCAATTATGTGTCGGGCTTTATCATCTTGGCAGACCGCTCCATCCGCATCAACGACCGCCTCACCGTAAACGGCTTTACAGGCTATGTAACCCAACTCACTTCGCGCTTTGTGGTGCTGCGCAATGCAAATGGCGCAGAAGCCCTGATTCCCAACGAAACCTTTGTTACCAACACCGTGATTAACGAATCCTACACCGCGCGCGCCCTGTATCAATCGTTGGACATCCAAGTTGCCTACGCCACCGATTTAACGTTGGCGATGAACATCTTGCGCGAAGCCGCCGCCGCGCAAAAACGTGTAGGCAGCAACCCACCGCCCTCCGCCCTGCTGTTGGGATTTGGCGACAACGGCATCAATCTGCGCGTCGGCTTTTGGGTGAACGACCCCGAAAACGGCTTTGGCGGCTTGTTCTCCGACATTTTGCTCACCATTTGGCAACGGTTTAACGAAGAAGGCATTGAATTGCCGTTCCCGCAACGCGAAGTGCGCATTTTGAACAACGATAACGACAAAAGGCAGCCTGAAAATAATGAGGCAGCCTGAAACGCAGTTCAGCGGAGCTAAAACGGGTTTACACGCTTCTGTGAAACCGTAAAACTTACATTTAGCATCCATTTTTACCACGCCAAACCACGTTTTCAGGCTGCCTATTGCCAACAAGCAAATGTATGGCGATGTAAAAAATTCCCTAAAATGCTCAATTTGCTGTACATTGTGCAAACAACTCCACAGAAAGGGGCATACATCATGAAAAAACTTATTCTCACCAGCGCGATTGCGTTACTCGTTGCCAGCCCATTGGCAATGGCAAAAGACCCCACCATCGCCTCCAATTCATCCAGCGTAAAAGACGCAGGCTTTATCAACAGCATGGCTTCCGCCGCCAACGGCATGGGCGCAAAAGAGCCGCTCACAATTAGCGAAAGCAACGACGGCAGCAAACGCGTGTTGGTGGTGGCGGGCAGCAATGGCACAACCTGCCGCGTGCCCGTTTCCGACGGCAATCCGCCCAAAATGATGGGCATCAACTGCAAATAACGCCCGTGCAAAAAAGCCCCAGCCAAAACGGTTGGGGCTTTTGCTTGTTCTGATTAGGCAGCCTGAAAATCAGAATTCCGCGTCTGCGGCGCTTTCGCCGTTGGATGAGGTCATGGCGGGCGCGCTGGCAATGATTTCAGGCTGCGGTAACAAGCCTGCTTTTAAGTTTAACGCTGCCGCGTTTAATGTCGGGTAATCGCTGAATGTGATTTGGTAGCCGCCTGCGCTGTTGCCGCGAAGCTGCGCGCGCGCGCCGAGCGGGAAGGTGGTTTTGTTGGCAACGTGCCCGAACGGGAAGCCGGTGTAAACGGGCACGCCTGTTGCGCGGGCAATCACTTGCGATACGTTGGTCAAATCGTAGCTGCTGTCGTAAACATCGCGGATGTTGCCCATGCGGAAATCGCCCAACACAATCGCTTGCTGGCTTTTCAAAATGCCCGCCAAATGCAGCGTTTGCAGCATCCGCTCAATGCGGTAGGGCTGCTCGGCAACGTCTTCAATAAACAAAATGCCGCCTTGAATCTTGGGCATATACGGCGACCCCGCCAGCGATGCCAACACGCTCAAATTGCCGCCCCACAAGATGCCGTCCGCATCTTTCACGCGCGAAGTTTGATACGCCGACACGGCAACGGTGGTGCTGGCGGAAGTGGTGGTGCGGATAAAGCTGTCCATGGTGTAAAAATTGGGCTGCGGTTTGGCAAATTCGCTGTACAGCATCGGTCCGGCAAAGCTGGGCATGCCGCTTTGCGCAAGCAGCGCCAGTTGAATGGCGGTTACATCGCTGAATCCGAACAACAAGGTTTGCTGCTCGCGCATTCTCGCGCCCAAGTTGCCCCAATCGATATACGGCAATAACCGCGCTGCGCCGTAGCCGCCCCGCGTGCCCATGAATACTTTGGGCGTGGCTGCACGCCCTATCGCCACGTCTTGGAAATCGGCAATGCGCTCAAAATCGCTGCCCGCAAAACGTTGGAAACGGCGGTAAGCGGCGGCGTGGTTGGTGATGGAGAAGCCTGCTTGGGCAAGGCGGTCTAAGCCCAATTGGATGCGGGCGGGGTCTTCACAAAAGCCTGATGAGGCAAAAATTCGCATGGTGTTGTCGCCTTGGGTGCGTGGTGCGGGGGCGGGCGTATTTTGGGGTTGGATGGCAGGCGCGGGCGTTTGGATGTTGGGCTGCGGCTTGGTGCTGCTGCCGCATGCCGCCAACACGCCGCTGCCTGCGGCGATTAACGATTTTTGCAAAAGATATCGGCGCGATAATGTGAAACGCATGGGATTTCCTTATGGGTGAACAAACCCGCGTATTATAGTGGATGAACAAAAATACGCCCAAATCGGCAGCCGTGCTCATTGCAAGCTAATCCGCCATGGCGCGTTTTCAGGCTGCATTTAGCATGCGTTTTACTTGGCTTGACCAGTTTTCAGGCAGTCTGAAAGTGGCTTCGCGCATTGCCGCAGCCCAAATCGGCGCGGGGAAACACGCATCGTCTTGAAAGCGCGCAATCACATGCCAATGCAAATGCGGCACCACATTGCCCAAACTCGCCAAATTGATTTTTTCAGGCTGCAATACTTGGCGCATCGCCTCTTCCACCTTGTAAACCGTTTCCATCAATTCGGCGCGCTCGGCGGGTTGCAAATCGGTCATCTCGGCAACATGATGCTGCCAAATCACGCGGCAAAAAGCGGGGGCATTGGCTTCGTTGTGCACGGCAATCACGCGCAGATTGGGCGTTTGCAGCAAAATTTCTTCGTTTTGCGCGGCGCAAATTGGGCAATCCATGTTCATCGTCTCCATCAAATGTTTTCAGGCTGCCTCAATGTTGAAAGGCAGCCTGAAAAGTTATCACGCTAATTATTTGGCAGCAGGGCGCGCAGCGGGCTTGCTGTCAAAAGTATCCAAGTCTTGACCTGGGGTGGACAGCAAATCGCCACGGTTCACGTTTTTAATGCTTTCCAAAATGATGGCGGAAGAAACGTGTGCGCCTGTGCGGTACACCATTGCCAAGCCGATTTCTTCATTTGGCGTGTTCACAAAGTGCGTCGCTTTTTCGTTCGGGCTTCTCCAATCGGATTTCACCACTTGGCCGCGGCGGTAAATGCTCAACACCGTGCCGTTATCCAAGCCATCGGCTTCGCCTTTGTTCAAAATCAGCGTTTGCATGGTGCCGCTTTCTTCCACGCCTTCCATGATGGAAATGATGTCTGCATCAACGCGCGTTGCAGGCTCGTGTGGCACATAGTGGAACTCGGTTAATGCGGGCGATTTTTTAATCAGGTAGTCGCCTTGGTGGATTTCAGACAATGCACCGTCAATAATCATAGGCTGCGCGGTGCGCGTTGCGACTTTTTTGCCAACCAGCAAACCGTTTTTGGTATTTGAATAGTATTCATCGCGGGCCAAATTCGCTTCTTCTTCCGCAGTGCGGTATGACAGGCGGCTGTTTGGCGTAACCAAAGTGGAGGCTTCGCCTACATACTCAACCAAGATGCCCAAGTTCGCTTTGCTGCGCGGGTCAATGATGGGACCGTTCGGACGGAACACGAGATATGTGCCCGACTCTGCAATACCGTCCGCATAAATGCGGTCGCCACCGGAGTAATACATGCGGTTATCAGGGCCGGCAACGATGCGCGCGGCGTGCGCCAATTGTTCTGAGGTCATGAATTGCGGCGTTTTCATGAACATGTGATAGAAATTCACGTTAATCGTTGGGATGGCATAGCCCGAACCCAAATCGCGCACTTGGGGATTCAGTTTATAAGTCGGGATGTTGCTTTGGCTGCCGCGCGCCACGCTCAAACGGGGTTTGCCGTTCACATAAGTGAGCACCAAAGTTTGACCCGGATAAATCAGATTGGGGTTTTTGATTTGCTTGCGGTTCATGCCCCATAATGTCGGCCATTTCCAAGGGCGGTACAGGTACTTGCCTGAAATGTCCCATAGTGTGTCGCCGTGTTTTACGGTGTAACGCGCGGGGGCGTTTTTTCTGATACGCAAGTTTTCAGCCGTTGCGGCGGTGGTTGAAATCATCATACCTGCTGCGCAAAGCAGCGTTATAATTGTTTTTTGCATTTGGGAATCCCCTGTTAGCTTTGGATGAGTTGGATTACATTATTTAACGAACAATTGCAATGATAGTGCATTTTAAATTGTTTAGGCTAGCATTATACTAAAATGCGTTAAGCAAATTGGCATCTATGCCACAGTTTTTTAAAAATCACACAATTTGAGGATATTTGTTTTATGGCTTTGTTACCTATTTTAACGCACCCTAACGAACGATTACACATCGTCGCGCAGCCTGTGGCGCAGGTGGACGAGCGCATCCGCACGCTGGTGCAGGATATGGCGGAAACGATGTATGCATCCAAAGGCATTGGCTTGGCGGCAACGCAGGTGGATGTGCACGAGCGGGTGGTGGTGATTGATTTATCGGAAGAGAAAAACCAATTGCTTGCGCTGATTAACCCTGTTATCACCAAAAAAGACGGCGAGACGACTTACGAAGAAGGTTGCTTGTCTGTGCCGGGGATTTATGAGGAAGTTACCCGCGCGGAAACGATTACGGTGGAATTTTTGGATATTCAGGGCAACAAGCAAACGCTGGATGCGGATGGTTTGCTGGCGATTTGCGTGCAGCACGAGCTTGACCACTTAAACGGCAAATTGTTTGTGGAATATTTGTCGCCGTTGAAACAAAATCGGATTAAAACCAAAATGAAAAAACGCCAGCGCGAGACGATGTGATTTTCAGGCTGCCTTATGATGGATAATGTGAGGCAGCCTGAAAACGTTTTAGGAGAACGGGATGACAATGGCGCGTTTGCAGCGGGTTTATTTGTATTATTCGTATGCGGTGTTTGCGGTTTTGCTGTTTACAGCTTGGCGGCAGTATCAATTTGCTTTATTTTTGCTTTTAAGTTTTATTTTACTGACCTGCAATGCGGTAATGAAACGCTTGGCGCGGCTTGCAAAAGACCGCTATGCTGAGTACGCCAACATATACGCCAGCCCAATGGATGCCACCATGCCCGCTGGGCTATTGTATGGCTTGATTGTGTTGGCTTATCTGCTGTTTTCGGAATTGCTCACCAACCCCAACCGCTTTAATTGGCTGCTGTTTGCAATTTGGGCGGGGCTGATTTTGCTGCCCAGCCTTTATTTTGAGCTGCAAGTAAACCGCTTTATCGCGCATGAGCTGCAAGTAAACCGCTTTATCGCACAATCGCTCGCCGCGATAAGGCAACCTGAAAAATGGTCTGCGGGCAAAAAGCTGCTTTGGCTGCTGCACGGGCTTGTGCCCTTGGGCATGGCGGCGTTCTCTTTTTATAGCGCGTTTACTCTCCACGACCATTCGGTAATGTGGCTAAAAGTGGGCTTTTTTACCTTGCTGATTGGGATTTTTATCTATCGCTATTTGCTGCTGCACTTGGGCTTTGAGGCAGCCTGAAAACGCTTTTAAGGGAATGCGATGACGATTGGCGCGTTTGCAGCGGGTTTATTTGTATTATTCTTATGCGGTGTTTGCGGTTTTGCTGTTTACGGCTCGGTGGCAGCATTAACTATTTCTTGTTTTGCAGCTTGGCATTACCCGTTCGACGGCAACTGAAATTCCTGCTGGGGGAAAACATGAAGCTATCAGATATAAAAGGCTTGGCGCAGGAAGTCGTGGCTGTATTAAACGCGGTTATTGGAGAAGATGCCGCCGTTTTGGAAAAATATCATCAGGCAGGCACCGTTGAGGAATTTTTAAAGGCATATCGGGAATGCAGGCAAGAGGAGGATTTGCGGCTTCCCAAACTGTCAAAACTCAACGAAGTGGGGATAATCGGAATGCCAACCGTTTATAGGGAAAAACGGTATCGATTTGATGTGTTTCTATCCTATGATGATGGAGAACAGTCCGATGTGGAGGTTCAATTTCTTTTGGCATGGGATAAAAACAGCTTCGTTCTTGAGCTATACAGCGTACTCATCCCTTAATAGGCAGCCTGAAAACGCCCCAATCCATATCCGCGCCATGCTCTTTCATGCTTACACCCGCCTTTTCAGGCTGCCTCTACTCAATACACACCATTCCACCCACCGTTTAACCCATTTTCAGGCTGCCTACCCAACCCAAAGGCAGCCTGAAAACCACACACAAAGGAACCCCATGAAAATCATCTTCGCAGGCACACCCGATTTTGCCGCCGCCGCGCTCAACGCCATCGCCGCCGCAGGCTTTGATATCCCGCTCGTTTTAACTCAACCCGATCGCCCGAAAGGACGCGGTATGCAGTTGCAAGCATCACCTGTTAAACAAGCGGCGCAGGCACTCGACTTGCGCGTAGAGCAGCCTGAAAAACTGCGCGGCAACGCCGATGCGCTTGCCCTGCTGCGCGAAATGGATGCCGACATTATGGTGGTCGCCGCTTACGGCTTGATTTTGCCGCAAGAGGTGTTGGACGCGCCCAAACACGGCTGCCTCAACATCCATGCCTCGCTGTTGCCCCGTTGGCGCGGTGCTGCCCCGATTCAACGCGCGATTGAAGCGGGCGACGCGGAAACAGGCGTGTGCATCATGCAAATGGACGCAGGGCTGGACACGGGCGCAGTCGTAAGCGAACACCGCTGCCCCATTTTGCCCAGCGACACCGCCAATGAAGTGCACGACAAACTGATGTACATCGGCGCAGCGGCGATTGTGCAAGATTTGCAGCGTTTGCAGCGCGAAGGCAGCCTGAAAGCCACACCGCAGCCTGAAAACGGCATCACCTACGCGCAAAAATTAAGCAAGGAAGAAGCGCAAATCAACTGGCAGGAAGACGCGGCAACTGTGTCGCGCAAAATCCGCGCCTTCAATCCCGTGCCCGCCGCGTGGACGCTATGGCAAGGCAAGCCGATGAAGATTTGGGCGGCGGATGCCATCGCAGGCGACAGCGCGGCTGGCACGGTGTTGCGCGCGGATGCGGCAGGCATTGTGGTGGCGTGCGGCGCGGGCGCGTTGCAGATTACCGAGTTGCAACCTGCTGGCAGCAAGCGGATGACGGCGGCGGCGTTTTTGGCGGGGCGCGAGTTGGCGGCGGGCAAGGCGTTTGAATAAGCATCGCCAATCAGCACAAAGCCTCACTTAACTCGCCCTGCTGCCGCTATATTCCCTTTTTCACGCAGCCTGAAACCCATCCCCCAAAGGAACCCCATGTCGCTCTCCCAAGTCCAAACCCTCGCCGCGCAAACGCTCGCCGCCGTTGCCTCGGGCAAAAACCTATCCGACGAGCTTGCCTACATCATCGCGCAAAACCCCGAGCTCACCGCGCAAGACAAAGGCATGCTGCAAGACATCGCCTACGGCTGCCAACGCCATTTAGGCAGCCTGAAATTCATGCTCGGCAAAATGCTCAACAAACCCATCGACAACGAAGCCCTGCAAAGCTACCTGCTCGTCGCCCTTTATCAGCTCAACCACACGCAAAACGCGCCGCACGCCGTGGTCAACGAAGCCGTGAACCACATCGCGCAAATCGGGCATGGGCAATACCGCTCGTTTGCCAACGCCATCCTGCGCCGTTTTCTGCGCGAAAAAGATGGGCTTAACAAAGCCTGCCGCTATGATGATGTTGCTAAGTACAACCTCCCCGTTTGGCTGCAAAAAACCCTGCGAAGCCAATACCCGAAACATTGGCACAACATCGCCACCGCCTTCCAAGCCCGTCCGCCGCTCACCCTGCGCGTGAACCGCCGCCATGCCGATGCCGAGCAATACCTCGCCGCGCTGCACGACGCAGGGCTGAACGGCAAAATTTTGGACGACTACGCCATCCGCCTCGCCCAAGCCGTGCCCGTTGCCCAGCTGCCGCGTTTTGCCGAAGGCTGGGTGTCGGTGCAAGACTGGGGCGCGCAGCAAGCCGCCTATCTGCTCAACCCGCAACACGGCGAGCGCGTGTTGGACGCTTGCGCCGCACCGGGCGGCAAAACAGGGCATATTTTGGAGCTTGCCGATTGCGACTTAACCGCGCTAGACATCGCCCCCCAACGCCTGCAACGCGTGCAAGACAATCTCGCCCGCTTGCATTTTCAGGCTGCCCTACATTGCGCCGATGCCCAACATTTAAGCGATTGGTATAATGGCGAACCGTTTGACGCAATCTTGGCAGACATCCCCTGCACCGCATCGGGCACCATCAAACGCAATCCCGACATCAAATGGCTGCGCCGCCCCAGCGATGCCTACAAAACCGCCCGCCAGCAAGAACCCCTGCTGGACGCGCTGTGGAGCACCCTCAAATCAGGCGGCCGAATGCTGTTGGCAACCTGCTCCGTGTTTGAAGAAGAAAACCAACAACAATGCCACCGCTTCCTCAACCGCCACGCCGATGCCCGTTTGCACACCGAACAAACTCTCATCCCAAGCGAAAAACAAGATGGCTTTTATTACGCACTTATTGAAAAACATTAACCACGTTTTCAGACTGCCTCAACCTGCAAACAACGGCAGCCTGAAAGCTGCAAGCTTCAACGAAGTTAAAACGAACATAGCAAGTTTCGGCGAAGCCCAAACCCCATCCGCACCCGCCCCAAGGCAGCCTGAAAACCGCGCCACCCCGTTTTCAGGCTGCCTTGGCGCGCTCATGCTTACCGCCGCCCTGCTCACCGCCCCCGCCGCCCGCGCCGAAACCGTCGCCCCCACCCGCCTTGAAGCCAAAATCCAAAGCAATGGACAGCTCGCCATCAGCACCCGCTTCAAAACCGAGCTGCCCGAGCAACTGCAAAACGCCCTGCAACAAGGCGTGCCGCTGGATTTCTCCCTATCCTACCGCCTGGAACGCCCCACCCTCGCCTCCTACCGCTTCAAAATCAACCAGCTCATCAACACCGCCAACAGCGTAAACTACCGCCTCAGCTTCCACCCGCTCACCAACCGCTACCGCGTTGCTGTGGGCACATTCTCCACCGAATACAACAGCCTCACCACCGCGCTCAAAGCCATCGGCGCGATTGCCAACTGGCCGGTGCTCAACGAAGGCGCGCTGTCCGACACCCCTGCCGGCGAAATCAAAGCCCAAATCCGGCTCAACCTTACCACCACCAAGCTGCCCAAACCCTTCCAAATCAACGCCATCAACTCGCGCGATTGGGATTTGGATTCAGGCTGGCACGATTTGACCATTAAGCAATAGGCAGTCTGAAAACCATAAACGGAGCGGCGACGGCTCGTTGCCCAATGCCCAATAATCCCCATTCACTATTTTCAGGCTGCCTCTACCCATCCCCCCGCCCCCAAAGGCAGCCTGAAAACAAGCAAAACGAATTTCAGCGAAGCTAACACCACTTCCATCCCCACTATGCAAAAATTCCTCATCCTCTGCGGCATCCTCTCCTTCATCGCCCTCTACGCCCTCACCCAATCCACCGACAGCAACAGCCCCTACGCCCCCTATTTCTGGACCATCGCCGGCTTCACCGGTGCGCTCGCCGTTGCCATGCTCCTCGTAACCCTGCGCTACATCTGGCACATCGCCCGCGACAAACGCAACCACGTTTTCGGCTCGCAAATCGCCCGCCGCCTATCGGGCATGTTTGCCATCGTCGCCGCCGTGCCCGCGCTGTTCCTGCTCGGCGTCGCCGCCCAATTCATCGCCCACAGCATCAACTCATGGTTTGGCAACGACACCAAAGAAGCACTGGAACGCAGCCTGAAACTCAGCCAAACCGCGTTAGACAACGCCGCCGGCAACAGTGTTCAAGCCGCCCAACGCATCCGCGCCAACCTCGCCACCGCGCTCGTTCAAAACAAAGCCCCCAACGAAGCCTTCCAAACCCAATTAGCCCGCGAGTTCAGCCACCTCGCCATCTGGCAGCTAAACGGCCACAAACTCATCGCCGAGCGTAATCCGCAAAAACTCCCCGCTCCCGATTTTGACCCCGCCATTCTCAAATCCCTGCAACAGCAGCAAATCATCCGCAGTATTGAAAACGTAAATGGCACGTTATATGCTAGCGGCTGGATAATGCTGCCAAAATACGTCAGTCAGCAATACATCTTCTTTTTCAGGCAGCCGATTCCCGAAAGCGTCGCCAAAGATGCCGAG
This sequence comes from uncultured Kingella sp., assembly GCA_963516425.1. Classification (GTDB taxonomy): domain Bacteria; phylum Pseudomonadota; class Gammaproteobacteria; order Burkholderiales; family Neisseriaceae; genus Kingella_B. The sequence goes on along the minus strand of CAUQDE010000006.1, from coordinate 8,245 downwards.
CTCATCGAATCCGCCCGCGCCAAATACGCCGAACTCGTCTTCGCCCAAAAAGGCCTGCAAACCTTCTTTCTCGCCACCCTGCTCATCGCCGCCCTGCTCGCCATCCTCTTATCGCTTGCCGCCGCCCTTTATTTCGCCCGCCGCTTTGTAGAACCCATCCTCGCTCTGGCGGACGGCGCGCGCTCCGTTGCCCACAACGATTTCAGCCGCCGCATCCCCGTAAACAGCCAAGACGAGCTGGGCAAGCTCGCCGGCATGTTCAACTACATGACCCAACAGCTTGCCAACGCCCAATACGCCAACGAACGCCACCGCAAAGAACAAGAAGCCGCCCGCCACTATTTGGAACGCGTGTTAAGCAGCCTGAGCGCAGGCGTGATTACCCTCGGCTACTCCGGCAGCCTGAAAACCTACAACGCCAGCGCCGAAAACATGCTGGACATCAACCTCGCCCAACTCATCGGCGAACCAAGCAGCGCATGGCAAGATTTAAGCCCCCAGCACCACGCCGCCGCCAACCTAATCAACGCCCTGATTGCCAGCGAACATAGCCCCGACCCCGTTGAGCTTTCCTACACCGCCCAAGACAGCAGCCGCATCCTGCTGGGCAAAGCCATCCGCCTGCCCGCCGAAAACGGCAAAGGTCTCGTGCTCGTGTTCGACAACATCACCGAACTCGTCCGCGCCCAAAAAGAAGCCGCATGGGGCGAAGTCGCCAAACGACTTGCCCACGAAATCCGCAACCCCCTCACCCCCCTCCAGCTTTCCGCCGAACGGTTGGCATGGAAATTGCAAGACAAACTGGATACAAAAGACGCGCAGATTCTCACCAAATCCACCGACACCATCATCAAACAAGTCGCCGCGCTCAAAGAAATGGTAGAAGCCTTTCGCAACTACGCCCGCGCCCCAAGGCTAAAACTCACCGAAACCAATCTCAACGCCCTGGTTTCCGAAGTTTTAGTGCTCTACGAAAGCATCCCCTGCCAATTCATCGCCGATTTCAGCCCCAAACCCGCGTGGATAAAAGCCGACACCACCGCCATGCGCCAAGTGTTGCACAACCTGTTCAAAAACGCCGCCGAAGCAGCCGAAAGCGACCCGCAGCCTGAAACGCACATACAAATACTGGTGCACGAGACCACCATCAGTCTCACCGTAACCAACAACGGCAAAAGTTTCACCCCGCAGATGCTGCAAAACGCCTTTGAACCCTATGTTACCGACAAACCCGCAGGCACGGGGCTGGGCTTGCCCGTAGTCAAGAAAATCATAGAAGAACACGGCGGGCACATCAGCATCGCCAACCAAATACCGTCGGGTGCCAACATCAGCATCACACTACCTAAGATAACAACAACAGAAGCAGAAAACTCATGAGAAGTACAGACATCTTGATCGTCGATGACGAAATTGGAATTCGCGAAGTATTGCAGGAAACTCTTGAAGATGAAGGCTACACCGTTTCGTTGGCTGCCAACGCCGGCGAAGCGCGTGCCATGCGAAACAAAAACCGCCCCGCCCTTGTGCTGCTGGATATTTGGATGCCCGATTGCGACGGCATTACCCTGCTCAAAGAGTGGGCGAAAAACGGACAGCTCACCATGCCCGTGATTATGATGAGTGGACACGGCAGCATCGATACCGCCGTAGAAGCCACCAAAATCGGCGCGCTGGATTTCTTAGAAAAGCCCATCCCCTTGCAAAAACTTTTGCAAACCGTTGAACGCGCGCTCAAACAAAGCGAAACCGCAGACAACAAAAGCGCCGTTATCGAAGGCTTGGGTAACAGCGCCGTAATTCAAAACTTCAATCAGCAAATCAAACAAGCGCAAACGCATAACAACGCCGTGCTGCTCATTGGCGAAACAGGCTCGCCCTTTGAAATCATCGCCCGCTTTTTCCACAAAGAAAACACCCCATGGGTGCAACCCACACGCCCCGAGCAAATCATCGACATCCCCAGCGAATTGCTCAATAAAGCTACCAACGGCGTGCTTTATTTGGGCGATATTTCGCAATCCAGCAAAAACATCCGCCAAGGCATCGCCTTTCTCACCAGCAAAGCCGACAAACACAACACCCGCATCGTGTTTACCAGCTCGCGCCCGCTTAACGAGCTTTTGGATAATTCCCAAAGCGACACCCGCCTGATGAGCGTTTTGTCCAGCGCCATCATCAACATCCCTGCTTTGCGGCAGCATTCTGAAGATATCCCTTTTATCGTCAACAAACTACTCAACGAAATTGCTCCCAACCGCCCCGTCAAATTTGCCGCAAGCGCGATGAACCGCCTGCGCCAATATGATTGGCCGGGTAATTTTGAACAATTGAAAAACGTGGTAAACAGCTTGGTGTTGAACTGCGAACAAAACGAAATCAGCGATGTTGCTGTTTCCCGCCTGCTCAATCAATTCAACACCGAAGAGATTTTTGCCGACATTCGCAGCGCATTCAATTTCAACCTTCCCCTGCGCGAACTGCGCGAAGAGTTGGAACGGCGCTATTTTGAATTTCACATCCGCCAAGAAAACCACAACATGAGCCGCGTCGCGCAAAAAGTGGGCTTAGAACGCACCCACTTATACCGCAAGCTCAAACAGCTCGGCATCACATTCTCGCGCCGCACGGCGAATAATGGCGAAAAAGAAAGCAGCAACGACTAAGCCGCATAACCACAAACCCGCATCATTGGATTGGATGCGGGTTTTGCTTTTTCAGGCTGCCTCTGTTTTCAGGCTGCCTCAATATAAAAGGCAGCCTGAAAAGCTGCCTTCTATTGTTTACTTCAACTCGTTATACAAATCGCGTATCCATTTATTGGCACGCGCATCGTTCAACGGTTTACCCGTTTGGTCCAGCAGCACAACACGCTGCCCATTCGGCTCTTGCACCAAGCCCACCAGCAACTGCGCGGGCTGATTAGATGCGGCAACAGGCTGTTTGTCTTTCTTACCTTTGAACCAGCGGCTTAACAAACCGGCTTTGCGATTATCTGCCGCCGCTTGCGCCAGCTCTTCGCTTTGCGTTGGCGCAGGACGCACGATAAACATGCCCCGCTCGCTCACAAACTGCTGCACCGTCAAACCCACGCGGTCAAGCGCCGCCGCAATACGGTTTACATTGCGCTCTGCCGCGCCATACACAATCACGCTATCTTGTTCCAACTTGGCAAATTCCGTGCCTTGCGCTTGGTCTGCGCGAACCGCCGTTTGTTGTGTGGCAACCGCTTCATCCACGCCTAAATACTGCATGAAGCGCGACAAAAACGCTGCTTCCAAATTAGGGTCGTTGGCGCGGGGCTGCCAAATGGTGCTTTCTTCTTTTTTGCTGTCAAAGACTTCTTCCAAGCCTTTGTGGGTAAAGAAAATATCCAAATCGCCCGTGTGGCTGTTGCGCTCCATGCGAATCAAGAATTTATCCCGTTCGCTGGTGGTATACACGCCGCCCATGCCCACTTTGTCAAACAATTTACGCAAGCCTTGATTCGGCAATTTGGCACGGTTTTCTGCCCATTCGGTTTCCATCAAGCCCGCTTGTGGCTCTTCGGAATAGATGGTGAAGCCTGCTTCTTGCCAGAATGCGCGCAGCAAAGGCCACATTTCGGCTGCCGATTTGTTTTTCACCACCAACCAGCGTTGGTTACCTTGGCGTTCAATATATGCGTCTTTCACTTGATTCAAGACTTTTTTTCTGCCTTGCGATTTGGTTTCTTTCATCGCATCGGGGCTGGCGGTTGTGCCTCTGGGCAGGCTGTATAAATCGCCGTTGCGCGGGTCGTTCAAATCGGGAGGGACTTCCAAACTCACGATTTTATTGTTTGCCGATTGGTAATCCAGCTTCGGATTTTCTTTTTTGCTGCCGGAACAGGCAGCGAGACTGATAGCGGTTAAGGCTAAGACAAGGGGTTTGATGTGGTTCATGTACACCTTCCAAAAAAATCAAATCAAGTTGGTTGCTTTTAAAGCAGCACGAACTTTTTCTTGCGCGGCAGGGCTCAATGGCAAGATAGGCAAGCGAACGTGTTCCGCGCACACGCCCAGTTGCGATGCCGCCCATTTGGGCGAAGCGGGGCTAGGCTCGCAGAACATCACGTCATACAAAGGCACAAGCCGTTTATTAAGCTCGCGGGCTTGGGCGATGTTGCCATCCAATGCGCTGTGGCACATTTGCGAGAACAATTTAGGCGCAACGTTGCCTGCCACGTTAATCACGCCTTTGCCGCCGCACAACATATTTGCCATGCCTGTGGGGTCGTCGCCCGAATAAACGGCAAAACCTTCGGGTACGTTGTTAATCAAGGAAACCACGCGTCCGATGTTGCCGCTGGCTTCTTTTACGCCCACGATATTGGGGATTTGCGCCAAGCGGATAATGGTGTCGTTGCACATATCCACCACGGTGCGCCCCGGCACGTTATAAACAATCATGGGAATGGCTGCGGCTTCGGCAATCGCTTTGAAGTGTTGATACATGCCTTCTTGCGACGGTTTGTTGTAGTAAGGGACAACGGACAGCGTGTAATCTGCGCCCAGTTTTTCTGCTGCTTGGGCAAGCACAATCGCTTCACGGGTGTTGTTTGCGCCTGCGCCTGCGATAATAGGAATGCGTTTGTTGGCGGTTTTGATTACGGTTTCAACCACTTTCAAATGCTCATCAACGGAAAGGGTGGCGGATTCGCCTGTTGTGCCCACGGCAACGATGGCATCTGTGCCGTTGGCGATGTGCCATTCAACCAGTGCTTGTAGTTGTTCGTAGTTCACGCTGCCATCGGCGTGCATGGGGGTAATGAGTGCAACAATGCTTCCTGTTAGCATGATATTCACCTTGATTTTTGTGAAAATTGAAAAACGTTGCAACACGTGCAACGGCGCATGATTTTAGCCTATTTCCGAGCTTGGGCAAAATTAAAACACATATTCAGGCAGCCTGAAAGCGATTTTTGTAAATAAACGTAAATGTTTTAAGGACAAAAAATAGGGGATTAATAACAATCGGCAATCATTTTCAAATTAGTTATTTGATGTTGCTATGAATTTTGTGGGATAAAAATGCTTATCATCTTAAATCTGCCGGCGGTTTATTGTTGATAATTGTTTGTATTTTAATATGAAATTTGATTTTTACCGAGCCGCTGCTACAATGCGCCCTGCGTTGAGACGGCTGCGTCTCTTTCGTTTTTGAAATATTCACATTACAAGGAAAACAAACATGCAAGGCGATAAAGAAGTTTTGGCTTATATGAACGAGTTGCTGGCCGGCGAACTGGCTGCCCGCGACCAATATTTTATTCATTCCCGCATGTATGCCGAATGGGGCTACACCAAATTGTTTGAGCGTTTGAACCATGAAATGGAAGAGGAAACGCAACACGCGGAAGATTTTATCCGCCGTATTTTGATGTTGGGCGGCACGCCTAAAATGACTCCCGATGGCTTGAACATTGGCACAACGGTGAAAGAATGCTTGGAAGCAGATTTGGCAACGGAATTGCACGTTCGCGCGGCGTTGAAAAAAGGCATTAAATTGTGCGAAGAAAAACAGGATTATGTTACCCGTGAATTGATGGTGGGGCAGTTGAAAGACACCGAAGAAGACCACGCGCACTGGCTGGAACAACAGCTTCGCTTGATTACGATGATGGGCGAACAAAATTACTTGCAAAGCCAAGTGTAAGGATTAGGCGATGCAAGGAGACCGTCAAGTTATCCAGCACCTGAATAAGAATTTGGGTTTGCTGCTGGTTACGATTAACCAATATTTTCTGCACGCGCGTATTTTGAAAAATTGGGGCTTGGAGGAATTGGGCTGCAATTTTTATAAGCGTTCCATCAAGGAGATGAAGGCGGCGGATGCGATTATTGAGCGTGTGTTGCTGCTGGAAGGTTTGCCTAATTTGCAAGATCTGGGCAAATTGCTGATTGGCGAATCGCCTGCGGAAATTATTGATTGCGATTTGAAAAAAGAATATGAAAAACATGATGCGCTGATGGCGGCGATTGCGGTTTGCGAGGCGCATCAGGATTATGTTTCGCGTGATTTGTTGGAAGAACAGAAGTTTGAAAACGAGGAACGCATTGATTGGTTGGAAACTCAGCAGGAGTTGATTGCCAGCATGGGCATTGAAAACTATCTGCAACTCGGGGCGCAAGAGGACGATTAAAACAAAGCACTACCAAAACTCTGGTAAGCCGAGTACACAAGAAAAACCACCTGCTTAGTTTAGCGGGTGGTTTTTATTTTTCAGGCTGCCTATTGCGGCTGTGTGAGGCAGCCTGAAAATGGGTAAAGCGTATTTCAACGAAGCGAACGTGTTTGCTGATTTTTTTCTTTTCAGGCTGCCTTTGCGGTTGTGCAATAGGCAGCCTGAAAATGTATTTAATAGGCATGGGTGGCTTGCGGTTATTTGCCAACGTGTGCCGTTCTATCCGCTGCGCTATTTGGCAACGAGTCATCGCCCCTCTATTAGCTTTCAGGCTACCTTTTAGTGTGTTTATTGAGGCAGCCTGAAACGGCTTAATAGGCTTTATTGTTTTAGCCCTGCTAAACCGCGCTTTACTCGTTTTCAGGCTGCCTAAAATTGTGTTATCACACGGGCAAGCTGGATAACCGCCCAACCGCTCACCAACAGCCCCGCTATCAGCCGCAGCCCTTTCTTTTGCAACAGCGCGCGCAGTTGGCTGGCGAACAGCCCTGCGGCGATGAGATTAGGCAGCGTACCCAGCCCAAACGCGAGTAAATACAAACCGCCCCACAGCGCGGAACTGCTGCCCAACGCGTAAAGCGAAGCGTTGTACACCAAGCCGCAGGGCAGCCAGCCCCACAGCATTCCCGCGCCGAAGCAGGCGGGCAGGCTTTGGATGGGCAGGAGTTTGTTTAGCAGCGGGTTGAGCCGCCGCCAGACGGGGCGCCCGATGTGTTCTATTTTGGCTGCCCATGCCAGGATGTTGGCGAGATACAGCCCTGTGAACAAGAGCAGCAGGTTGGCGAGGGCGGCGAGGATAAGTTGCAGGGCGTGGGTGTGGGCGAGCGTGCTGCCCAGTTGCGAAAGCGCGCCCATCAGCGTGCCGATTAGGGTGTAGCTGGCGAGCCTGCCGAGGTTGAGCAGGATTATGAGCCAATGGCGTTTAATGTGCGGCGGCAGTTGCAAGGCGAAGGCGGTGGACAAGCCGCCGCACATGGCGATGCAATGCGTGCCGCCGAAAAAGCCGAGTAGAAACAGGGTGAACAGGGTAACGAGGGGCATGGGGTGGCGTGTGCGTGAAAAAGGTGGGATTTTACTGGTTTTGTGGTTTTCAGGCTGCCTTTCGGATGCAAAAAAGGCGGTTGGATGGATTGCCAACCGCTTTGGGTGTAGGCAATAGGCAGCCTGAAAAAGTGTAAACAACGCGATGTTTTCCGACACCGTTTATTAGGCTGGAAATTAGGTTCGTAGGGCGTGAGAACTGGTTCACGCAACGCTTGGCAGGGCTTAAACGGTGCGTGGCAGAGCCACATACCCTGCTTGCCATACCTAAGACAGCCTGAAAACGGTTGATGAAACCCATCCCGTTTTCAGGCTGCCAATTAAATGCGCGGAATAAGGTCAAGCCGCTTCGCGGTGGTAATGCCGCAAGGCGTGTTCTTTGCGCCGTCCTTGGCTGAACGCGGACACGCGCTTCAAGTAGCCGATTACGCGCGTGCCGTAGTCAATATCGGGCGAGCCGCACGCGCTGCACGCGGTGAGCGTGCGCTTGTCTATGTGTTCGCATTGGTTGCAAATGGTGATTTTCACGTTGGTGCAGAAATAATTGCAGCCCGTTTTCGCGGCGATGTCCAGCAAGGCGCGGAAACCCGATTGCGGCAGGGCTTCGTCCAAATTCAAATGCAGCGCCGAGCCGCCGTCCAGCCAGTCGATTAACTCGCGCCCGTGCAGCAGGAATTTGTCTAGCGCGTTGGTTTTATCGTCTTCCACCACATAGAAATAAGAGTTGTAGCAATCGCGCGGCACAAAATAGCCGTCTGCCTTGTCCCATTTGGCGTTTTTCACGCCCAAGTTTTCGGCGGGCACAAATTCGGTGTTGAATTTCACGCCGTATTTGGCGTTGGCGGCTTTGTTGGCTTCAAAAATAATTTTGAGCCGTGATTGCACAAAATCCACATATTCGGGCGTATAGGCAGCCTGAATGCCTTGGCTTTCGGCGGCTTCCACCATGCCGTTGATGCCGATGGTTAAAAATTGCTTGTCCAGCGAGATAAAGCCCGC
>CAUQDE010000005.1:0-21267 GCA_963516425.1 uncultured Kingella sp. | reverse complement strand
GCCCCGAGGGCACAGCAAGCTGCCTACGCGCCGTGGTGGAACACGATTTAACCTATGCCGCGCCGCAAAAATTGTGGTACATGGGGGCGATGTTCCGCGCCGAACGTCCGCAAAAAGGGCGCTATCGCCAGTTTCATCAAGTGGGCATCGAAGCGCTGGGCTTCGCCGACCCCGATATTGATGCGGAAATCATCGCCATGTGCGCCGATTTGTGGCGCGAATTGGGCATCAGTGAGCAATTAACTCTGGAAATCAACAGTTTGGGCAACCGCGAAGAGCGCGCCGCCCACCGCGCCGCTTTGGTTGCCTATTTGTCGCAACACGAAGCCGAGTTGGACGACGACAGCAAACGCCGTTTGCACACCAACCCGCTGCGCGTGTTAGACAGCAAAAACCCCGCCTTGCAAGACATCTGCAACGCCGCGCCGCGCTTGCTGGATTATCTCAGCGAAGCCTCTTTGCAGCACTACAACACGTTCAAATCGCTGCTGGATGGCTTGCAAATCAAATACATAGAAAACCCACGCTTGGTGCGCGGCTTGGATTACTACAACCACACCGTGTTTGAATGGACCACCGACAAGCTGGGCGCGCAGGCCACCGTGTGCGGCGGCGGGCGTTACGACGGCTTGATGGAAGAGCTGGGCGGGCGCGCCACGCCGTCTATCGGCTTTGCGATGGGCATCGAGCGGCTGCTGCTGCTGGTGCGCGATTACGGCAGCCTGAAAGCGGATTTTGCGCCCGATGTGTTTGTGATGCAGCAGGGCGAGGTCGCAACGTTAGCCGCGATGAAACACGCGCAGACTTTGCGCGGCGCGGGGTTTAACGTGGCGCAGTTTTCAGGCAGCACCAAGCTGAAAAACCAGTTTAAACGCGCCGACCAATCGGGCGCGACGTTTGCTGTGATTATTGCGGAAAACGAAGTGGCGCAAAATACGGTTACAATTAAAGACTTACGCGGCGGGCGCGGGCAAACAACCGTTGCCGCCGATGAGTTGATTCAACAATTAAACGAATGGAGTACGCAATAATGGCGGGTTATCACGACGAACAAGAAAACATCAACACGGCGAAGCATATTTGGCACAGTGGCGGCAAATGGGTAGCGGCTTTGCTGGTGGCGGGCGCGTTGGGCTATGTGGGCTATGTGGCGTATAAAGGGCGCGTGCACCAAGGCAGCGCGCAAGCGGCGCAACTAGCGGCGCAGGTGAAAGGCGATGCGGCGAAACTGGCGGCGTTGCAACAGCAGTTCCCCAAAGACACGGCAACCACGCAGGCAAGTTTGCAAACGGCGGCGGCGTTGTTCCAAGCGGGCAAGCTGGATGATGCGGCGAAGGCGTACCAATGGGTGTTGGCAAACGACAAAACGCCCGTTTTTCAGGCTGCTGCGATGCAGAATTTGGCGAATGTGTATGTTCAACAGAAAAAATACGACGACGCGCTTAAAACGCTTGCCATGCCTGTGAGCGAGCCGTATCAGCCGTTGATTAACGAAACCAAAGGCGATGTGTTCGCGGCGCAAGGCAAAGCCAAAGAAGCGGGCGAGGCGTATAAACTGGCGTTGGATAAATTGCCTGAAAACTCGGGCAACCGGCAGTTTATCCGGATGAAGATGAGCCAGCTTTGATGGGCTTGGCCTGATGCAAACAAAACCCGGCGTGAATGCCGGGTTTTTTGTTTCAGGCTGCCATAGGCGGCAGGCGCGGCGGTTCAGGCAGCCTGAAAATCCTGCAACACGCGTTGGATTTCGTTTGCTTCGCGCAAGATGCGCACAGCGGCAAACAGTTGCGCCGCTTCGGGGTAGGCTTTTTTCATCATGCCGAGCCATTGTTTGAGCCGCGCGACGGCGTATTTGCCTTGCGGCTCGTGCGCGAGGCACAAATCAAAAAACAGCCGTATCCAATCCATGATTTCTGCGTTGAATGCGGCAGCCTGAACGAGCTCGCCGCGCAGGTGTTGCTTGATTTGGCGCGCCAAATCGGGGCGCATCACCGCGCCGCGCCCAATCATCACATCGTCGCAGCCGCTGGCTTGGCAGATGGCGAGGTAGTCGTCCAGCGTGAACACGTCGCCGTTGGCGATGACGGGGATGGCGACGCGCTCGCGGATGGTTTTGAGCCAATGCCAATGGGCGGGCGGTTCGTAGCCTTGCACTTTGGTGCGGGCGTGGATGGTGATTTGGCTGGCGCCGCCTGCGGCGATGGCTTGGGCGTTGGCGACGGCCAAATCGGTGCTTTCAAAACCCAAACGCATTTTGGCGGTGAGGTTGATGTGTTCGGGCAGCCTGAAACGCAGCTCGCGCACGATTTGGCGGATGCGTTCGGGTTCGCGCAGCAGGATGGCGCCGCCTTGGTGTTTGTTGACGGTGGGGGCGGGGCAGCCGAAGTTGAGGTCTATGGTTTGCACGCCGAGGCGCACGGCTTCCAGCGCGTTTTTTGCCATCATGTCGGCATCGCTGCCGAGCAGTTGGGTGGCGCAGGGGATGCCTGATGGGGTGCGGTTTTGCTGGGCGATTTCGGGGACGTGGCGCAGCCATGTGGCGCGGGAATGGACGGTGTGGGTGATGCGGACGAATTCGCTCACGCATTCGTCGTAGCCGCCGATGCGGGTGAGCAGGTCGCGCATGGGGGCATCGGTTAGCCCTTGCATGGGGGCGAGAATGAGTTTGGGCATGGTAGTTAGGGAGTAGGGTAGGGCAGCCTGAAAAGGGGGCTGATGTTTCAGGCTGCCTATGGATGGAAGATGGGTTGTGTTGGGCTGTGTTTCAGGCTGCCTTACTTATGGAGCGGGCTGATGTTTGTTTAACGAATGGATGGCTGCGTTCAATCGCTTTTCAGGCTGCCGTAGTGTTTTTCAGGCTGCCATAGTAATGAATATAAGCAACGCCAAACATCGGTTTCAGCTATTCAACCCGCAGCGCAACAAGACAATGCAACAGCCATGCCGCCACACAAAATAGGCAGCCTGAAAACATCAAACCCGTTTTCAGGCTGCCTTTTGGTTCGCAAGGTTATTGGGCGGTTGCCTGTTTGCTTGTTTGCACGGCGGTTTTTGCCGCCTTGATTTCCTGCTGGGTGGTGGCATCATCGGTTGAATAGCGTTTCAAGCCGCCGCCCAAGGCTTTATACAAATCCGCCAAGTTTTCCAGCAGGCTCAGCTGGGTGGACAACACGGTTGTGTCGGCCGAATAGCTGCTGCGTTGCGCGTCCAGCAAATCCAATGCGCTGGAAACGCCGTGTTTGTAGCGCAGGGTGGTTAAGCGCAGGCGTTCGTTGTAGGCTTTTTGTTGCGCCAGGTTGGAATCGTATTGCGTGTTCATGGCGGCGCGGGCAACCAGCGCATCGGCCACGTCGCGGAACGCGCCTTCAACGGCGGCTTCGTAGGCGACTACGGCTTTTTCCTGCTCAATTTTGCTCACTTTCAACTGGTTGCGGCGTTGCCCCCAGTCAAAAATGGGCAGCGACAGATTGCCGCCGTAAGACCATGTTTTGTTGGACGAGTTAAATAAATTGCTCAACTGGTTGCTACCAAAGCCCAAGGTGCTGGTGAGGCTGATGGTGGGGAAGAACGCCGCGCGTGCCACACCGATGTTGGCGTTAGCGGCTTTGAGCGTGTGTTCTGCCGCGATGATGTCGGGGCGATTGAGCAGCAAATCGGATGGCAAGCCTGCGGGCAAGTTGCGGATTTTAAACTGTTGGTTCAATGCCAACGGCGCGGGCAAATCTTCGGGGATTTTTTGGCTAATCAGCAATTCCAAAGCGTTGCGCGCTTGTTCGCGGCTGCGCACGGCGGCGGCGTAGTTGGCTTTGGCGTTTTCAATCATTGCTTCTTGCGAGCGTAAATCCAGCGCGGAAATCACGCCTGCTTTGTGGCGCACTTTTGCTAAATCGTAGGTTTTTTGATAGCTGGCGAGCGTTTTTTCGGATAACGCCATCGCGGCGGTGGCGTATTGTTCGTTGAAATAGGCTTTGGCAACGCTGGCAATCAGGCTCAGATGCGTGGCATCACGGCTGGCGGCGGTGCTGAAATATTGTTGCAGCGCGGCTTGGCTGCTGTTGCGCACGCGCCCCCACAAATCCAGTTCAAACGCGGAAATGCCCAAGCCCACGTTGTAGCTTTCCACATCGCCACGGCTGCGGCTTGCGCCTGCGTTGCTGCCCAAGCTGGGGAATTGCGATGAGCGGGTAATCGCGTATTGAGCGCGGACTTGCTCCACGTTCAAATTGGCGGTGCGCAAATCGGTGTTGTTTTTCAAAGCGATTTCAATCAAGGCGTGCAAGCGAGGGTCGGCAAAATAGTCTTGCCAGCCTAATGATGCAGCCTGAATCGCTTGGTCGCTACCGCGCTGGCTATCGTATTTAAAGGTGTCGGATGGCAGCGCAACATTGGGTTTTTCGTATTTGGGCGCAAGGTTGCACGCCGATAAGGCAATGCTTAGGGCAACCGCCGTCAATGAATGGTTTAAAACAGGTTTCATAATTTTCCTTCCATAGATGATTTTCAGGCTGCCTATGGTATTGCATTTTGAGGCAGCCTGAAAACCGTTAATGCTTGCCAAACGCTTGGGCATCCATGTCTTCTTCGTCGTCAAACAAATCCAGCTCGCCTTGAACGGGCGGTTGCTTGCCGCCTGTAAAGAAGCGCACCACAAGGTTCACGATGATATAGAACATCGGCACAAGGAACACCGATAGGAACGTGCCCACCAGCATACCCCAGAATACTGCCGTGCCAATCGCGCGTTGGCTGGCAGACGATGCGCCCGTGGCGATATACATCGGCACTACGCCCAAGATAAACGCAAACGAAGTCATCAAAATGGGGCGGAAACGCAGCTTGGCGGCGCGCAATGCCGATTCGGCGACGGATTTGCCCGATTCGTGCAAATCTTTGGCAAATTCGATAATCAGAATGGCGTTTTTCGCGCTCAAACCCATCACCGTAATCATGCCCACGGTGAAATACACGTCGTTGCTGTAATTGCGGATGATTGCGCCCAAAGCCACGCCTAAAATACCCAGCGGCACAACCAAAAGCACAGAAAACGGAATAGACCAGCTTTCATACAGCGCCGCCAATGCCAAGAACACGGCAACCGCGGCCAGCGCGTAAATCATGTTTTGCTGCGATGTGCCTTTGGCTTCTTCGCGGGATTGGCCCGCCCATTCCAAGCTGTAATTGCCTTCCAAGTTGTCTACCATTTTTTTCACTTCCGCCATCGCTTCGCCGGTTGATTTGCCGGCAGCGGGCGCGCCTGTGATTTGCATGGCAGGATAGCCGTTAAAACGTTCGCTTTGCTCCATGCCTTTTTCCCATTTTGCGGTGGCAAAAGAGGAAAGCGGAATCAGCGTGCCGTTGCCCGCGGGCACGGTTAAAGCCAAGATGTCTTCAGGCTGCATCCGCGATTGGGCGGTGGCTTGCACAATCACGCGCTGCAAACGCCCATCGTTGGGGAAGTCGTTGACATAAGTGGACGATAAGGCGGTGCCCAATACGCTGCGAATGCTGGCAAAGCTCACGCCATTAGAAGCCGCTTTCATGCGGTCAATCTCAATTTTTAATTGCGGCGCATCGTCCAAACCGCTGGCGCGTACGTTTGATGGGTCAAACATGGCAGGGTTTTGGCGCATTTTTTGGATTAACTCATCGCGGCGGGCAACCAATTCTTCGTGGTTGTATGTGCCACGCGCTTGCAAATAGAAGCCGAAACCCGAGTCGTTACCCAATTCCATAATTGGCGGCGGATTCAACGCCAGCGCAAAACCATCTTGGATTGCGCCGCCCATCATCGCGCCTGTGATTTTGCCTGCCACCGCATCGGCGGTGCTGCCTGCGCCTGCGCGCTCTTTCCAGTCTTTTAGCATGATAAAGCCCATGCCCATGTTTTGACCGCTGCCGGTAAAGCTAAACCCGGACACGGTAATCACATCTTGGACTTCGGGCATAGAATGCGCCACTTGGTTGAGCGTTGCCAAGGTTTTCTCGGTACGCTCGGCGGTTGCGCCTGTGGGCAACTGCACGGTGGTCATAATAAAGCCTTGGTCTTCGCTGGGGATAAACGAGCTGGGCAAGCGTGTAATCAACACGAATGCGCCCGCGCCCAATGCCAAGTAAATCACAAACATCACGCCGGCTTTGCGCAAAGTTTTGCCAATCCAGCCTGAATAAGTGCGCGTGCCAGCATTAAACACGCGGTTAAACCAGCCAAAAAAGCCTTTTTTGGTGTGATTATGCCCTTTGGGAATGGGTTTAAGCATGGTGGCGCACAGCGCGGGCGTGAGCGTTAATGCCAAGAAAGCGGAGAAGCCAATCGCAAACACCATAGTCAGCGAGAATTGGCGGTAAATATTACCCGCCGCACCGCTTAACAGCGACAGCGGCACAAACACCGAAACCAACACGGCGGTAATGCCGACCACCGCGCCTGAAATTTGCGTCATCGCTTTTTTGGTGGCTTGTTTTGGGCTTAACCCTTCTTCCGCCATAATCCGTTCCACGTTTTCCACCACCACAATCGCATCGTCCACCACAATGCCGATTACCAGCACCATGGCAAACATGGTCATCACGTTAATGGACATACCCATATACGAAATCATGGCAAATGCGCCCAACAGCGAAATCGGCACAACAATGGTGGGAATTAAGGTGTAGCGGAAGTTTTGCAGGAAGATAAACATCACGATAAACACCAACACAATCGCTTCCACCAGCGTGTCCACCACTTTTTCAATGGACAGGGATACGAATGTAGAAGTGTCATACGGGGCAGACCATTTCACGCCTTGCGGGAAAAACTCTTGCAATTCGTTCATTTTGGCTTTAATCGCAGTGGCGGCTGCCAAGGCGTTGCCCGAGTTAGACAGCGATACCGCCATACCCGCGGCTTTTTTGCCGTTCAAATACGATGATGAATCATAAGATTGGCTGCCTAAGCCAATTTCTGCCACGTCTTTCAAATAAACGTTTGCGCCATTGGTGTCGCTGCGCAGCAAAATGTTGCCAAATTCTTCGGCGGTTTTCATTTGCCCTTCCGCGCTGATGGTGGCGGTGATTTGCTGCCCTTGGCTGCTGGGTAAATCGCCCAATGCGCCCACTGATAACTGCGCGTTTTGCGCGGAAATGGCGGCGGTTACATCGGCGAAGGAAATGTTGTAATTTTTCAGCTTGGCAGGGTCCACCCACACGCGCATGGCGCGTTGTGCACCAAACAAGCGCACATTGCCCACGCCTTCAATGCGTTGCAGCTCGGGTACAACGTTGCGTTGCGCATAGTCCAGCAGCTCTTCGGACGATTTGGTTTCCGATTGCAGGAACACCACCATCAGGAAGTTGGAGCGTGCTTTGGATACGGTAATCCCGTTTTGTTGCACGGTGGAAGGCAGCAAGGCGGTTACTTCCGAGAGCTTGTTTTGCACGTTCATCTGCGCCAAGTCTTCGTTGGTTTCGGGCGTGAACGTGAGCGTTACGCTGCCCCTGCCGCTGGAATCGGCGGAAGTGGTCATGTAATCCAAGCCTTCCACGCCGTACATATTGCGCTCAATCACCGCCAATACGCTGTCTTCCATCACTTTTGCCGATGCGCCGGGGTAGGTGGCGGTGAGCGTGATATTGGGCGCGGCAACGGACGGATATTGCGAAATGGGCAGATTGCGAATGCCGATGACCCCCGCAATCATGATGAAAATCGCAATCACCCACGCGAAAATCGGTCTGTCAATAAAAAACTTAGCCATGTTTTATTCCTTATTTGGCAGCAGAGGCAGCCTGAATTTCGGGTGCGGAAGCGGCTTGTTCGGCGGGCGCAGAGGCAGGCGTTGCGGCTGCGGCAGAAGCTGCGCCCGATGCGACTGGGGCGGCGGGTTTAGTGCCCGCTGCGGCGTTTTCAGGCTGCCATTCTTTGGTTTGAACGGTTTTTGCACCTGTCATGCCTGCAATCATGGTGCCGTCCACAATCACTTTATCGCCTGCTTTTAAGCCCTCGCTAATCACCCAGTTGGTGCCCTTTTGCCCCGTTACTTTCACCACGCGCGGCTCCATGCCGCCTTGCGCGTTCACCACCATCACGGTATCGGTTTGACCGCGCGTAACCGCTTGTTGTGGCACAACAAAAGCATTGGTTACGCCCGCCAGCGGCAATTTCACGCGAACGTATAAGCCGTTCATCAAAATGTGTTCGGGGTTGGGCACGATGGCGCGGATGGTGAATTGCCCTGTGCTTTCGTCCACCGTTGAATCGGCAAACAGCAAACGCGCTTTGTGCGGATATTCGCTGCCGTCTTCCAGTATCACGCTCGCTTCCACGCTTTCGTTTGCCACGCGGTCGCCCGAGGCAAGCTGTTTGCGCAATTTCAGCATATCGCTGGCGGATTGTTTGATGTTTACATACAAATAGTCGTTTTCGGTAATCAAAGCCATTTGTGTGCTGTTGGCGGTTACCAACGCGCCCTCGGTTACCAGCGATTGCCCGATTACGCCTGAAATTGGTGCGGTGATGTGCGCGTGGTTCACGTTCACTTGCGCGGCTTTAATCGCAGCATTGGCGGATTTCACTTGCGCTTGGGCAGAGCGTTGCGCGGCAAGGGCGGCATCCCATTCTTGTTTGCTGATGGCATCGGCGGTCACCAAAGGTTGATAGCGCGACACATCGGCGTTGGCTTTGGCTAACGCGGCTTGTGCGCTGGCAAGGCTGGCGCGTGCGCTTTCTAGGTTGGCAACGTAGCTTGCGTCATCCAGTTGATACAAAGGCTGACCCGCGCGAACGGTGTCGCCCTCTTGGAACAAGCGGCGTTTCACGATGCCTGAAACCTGAGGAATAATCGGTGCGGAACGCACGGCTTCCAAGCGTCCCGGCAAATCCGTTTCCAGCAATACGTTTTCTGGATGAACCGTCAGCACGCTCACTGTGGGGGCGGGCATTTGCTGTTTTGCGCCTGCGCCTTGCTGCTGTGCGCTTGCGCCGTCTTTGCCGCCGCATGCTGCAAGGGCCAACGATGTAGCCGCTGCTAACACGGCGATACGCCAAGGTTGTATGGTCATAACTTTGTTTTCCTGTTTGACTGATGATTGAAACATTTTCAGGCAGCCTGAAAAAACGCAATGGTTTTCAGGCTGCCTTTTAAGGATGGATAAAACGCGGTATTATACATACATTGATGAATGTTGATTAAAATTTTTAAAAACAAGCCATAGGGAGCAACCGAATGCGAAAAACCAAAACCGAAGCGCAAAAAACACGCCAGCATTTGCTGGATGCGGCATTAGAAGTTTTTGGGCGCGACGGCGTAACCCGCGCTTCGTTGCAGGCGATTGCCCAAGAGGCGGGCGTTACGCGCGGCGCGTTGTATTGGCATTTCAAAAACAAGGAAGATTTGTTTGAAACGCTGTTTGAACAGCAATATGCGGATTTTTTTGCTGCGTTTAACGACCAAACCCTGCGCGACAACCAAGACGTATGGACGCATCTGCAACACAATCTAACCGCCATGTTTGAAACCTTGGCAACCAGAGAATCCAAACACAAATTTTGCAATGTGATGTTTTCAAAATGCGAGCAAACTGCCGGCAATGAAACGATTACCGAACTGGCGTGCCGCTATCACCGCCTGTTCCAAAAGCAGATTGCTTACGCGCTGCAATTGAGCCGCGAGCAGGGCAGGCTGCCTGAAAACACGGATATCGAACTGGCGGCGATTTATTTGGAAAGCAGCTTGGTGGGCCTGATTAAAATTTGGATTGACGAGCCTGAGCGGTTTGATTTGATTGCGAAATCCAAGCGCGTAATTGCGGCGAACATGCGCGTGTTGCAGCAAGGGTTGGCGTAGTGGCGCGCTGTCGGTATGGGCAGCCTGAAACGGCTTATCCGTTTTCAGGCTGCCTTTTGTTAATCTATGTTAATTTTTTTATGCCAAACGCTTGCTTACTTGCTTTGGCATCGGTTATATTGCGGTTAATTATATCGTTTATGGCACGGCGTAACGGCTGTGTTTTTTGTTTCAACCCGTTGTAAGCAAAGTTCGGCAGCCTGAAAAGGCCGGAACGGTTTGCAACACACACTAATAAAGAGCAACCATCATGCAAACGCAACACCACAACAAACAAAACGATGGCTTACAACGCAATCTGCAAAACCGCCATTTGCAGCTGATTGCCATTGGCGGCGCCATTGGTACGGGCTTATTCATGGGCTCGGGCAAAACCATTCACTTGGCGGGACCGTCGGTGCTGCTGACTTATATCCTGATTGGCTTTTTCATGTTTTTCATCATGCGCGCGATGGGCGAATTGCTGTTGTCTAACTTGGAATACAAGTCGTTCACCGATTTCACCCACGATATTTTGGGTTCCGGCGCAGGTTTTTTCGTGGGCTGGACGTATTGGTTTTGCTGGGTGGTAATCGGCATTGCCGATATTGTCGGCATCACGGGCTATATGCAGTTTTGGTGGCCCGACATCCCGCTTTGGCTGCCGGGGCTGTTTTGCGTCATCGTGATGGCGAGCATGAACATGCTGACCGTGAAGCTGTTTGGCGAAATGGAGTTTTGGTTTGCCTTAACCAAAATCATCGCCATCATCGGCTTGGTTTTAACCGGCGCGTATTTGATTTTAATCGGCTTTGTTGACCCCGTTTCGGGCGAGAAGGCTTCGTTGAGCCATTTGTGGGCGCGCCCCGGCGGATTTTTCCCCAACGGCATCAGCGGCTTTTTCTCGGCGTTTCAAATTGCGTTTTTCGCGTTTTTGGGGATTGAACTGGTGGGCACGGCGGCGGCAGAAACCAAAGACCCTTACACCAATCTGCCTGCGGCGATTAACCGCATTCCTATCCGCGTGATTGTATTTTATGTGCTGGCTTTGGCGGTGATTATGACGGTTACGCCGTGGGATGTGGTCAATCCCAAAGTAAGCCCGTTTGTGAACATGTTTACCATGATTGGCATCCCGATTGCCGCCAGCCTGATTAACTTGGTGGTGCTGGCTTCTGCGTTGTCTTCTGCCAACGGCGGCATGTTTTCCACAGGGCGGATGCTGTTCGGCTTGTCCAGAAACAACGTTGCGCCGCGCATTTTTGGCAAATTGAACATCAACGGCGTGCCTGCGCCTGCGTTGCTGTTCTCCTGCGCGTTTTTGTGTTTGGGCCCGATTTTGCTGTACCAAGAGGGCAGCATCATGGAAATTTTCACGGTGGTTACCACCATTTCCAGCATCGGCTTTATTTTTGTGTGGATTATGATTCTGCTCTCTTACATCAAATACCGCAAAATGCGCCCCGAACTGCACAAGGCTTCCATTTACAAAATGCCGGGCGGCGTGGTGATGGCGTGGGTTTGCCTGGCGTTTTTGGTGTTCGCGCTGTATCTGTTTTCGCGCGATGACGATACGCTGCAAGGCTTGTTGTATATGCCGATATGGTTTGGGATTTTAACCGTGGCGTATTTAACGAAATACCGCAAGCCTTAATCTGCGTTTTCAGGCTGCCTTGGGATGCAACAAAAGGCAGCCTGAAAATCATGTAAACAAAAACCGAACAAGCGTTGGCAAATGCTTATGCTGATTTTCAGGCTGCCTTATCATGCAGCCTGAAACTTTTTTGGGAGTAATTTGATGCAAATTTATTTGGTTGGCGGCGCGGTGCGCGATCAACTGCTTGGTTTGCCCGTTAAAGACCGCGATTGGGTGGTGGTGGGCGCGGATGCCGATGAACTGCTGCGGCAAGGCTATCAGCCCGTGGGCAAAGATTTCCCCGTGTTTTTGCATCCCGTAACCCGCGAAGAATACGCCCTTGCCCGCACTGAGCGCAAAACCGCCAAGGGCTACGCAGGCTTCGCCTTTTATGCCGACAAAAGCATCACGCTGGAACAAGACCTGCTGCGCCGCGATTTAACCATCAACGCGATGGCGCAAGACGTTTCAGGCTGCCTCATCGACCCGTTTGGCGGGCAACACGATTTGCAACACAAAATCCTGCGCCACGTTTCGCCCGCCTTTGCCGAAGACCCCGTGCGCATCTTGCGCACCGCCCGTTTTGCCGCGCGATACGGTTTTGCCGTTGCGCCCGAAACCATGCAGCTGATGCGCGACATGGTGGCGGCGGGCGAAGCAGACGCGCTAGTTGCCGAGCGTGTGTGGCAAGAATTAGCCAAAGGCTTGATGGAAAACCAACCGCGCCGCATGATAGAAATCTTGCGCGATTGCGGCGCGCTCGCCATTCTGCTGCCCGAAGTGAACACGCTGTTTGGCGTGCCGCAACGCGCCGACTACCATCCCGAAATCGACACGGGCGAACACACGCTGCTGGTGTTGCAACGCGCCGCCGCGCTCGGCTTAACCCTGCCCGAACGCTACGCCGCGCTGCTGCACGATGTCGGCAAAGCCCTCACCCCCGCCGACATCCTGCCCAAACACATCGGACACGATATGCGCGGCATCGCCCCCATCCGCCAAATCAACCAACGCTGGCGTGTGCCCAAGCAATGCGCCGAGCTGGCGGAATTGGTGTGCGCATATCACATCCAACTCCACAACATCGGCAGCATCAAAAGCGCGGACAAAATCATCCATCTGCTGAAAAAAACGGATGCCTTCCGCCGCGGCGAGCGTTTTCAGGCTGCCTTAAACGTGTGCCAATGCGACCGGCAGGGCAGGCTGGGCAAAGCCGAAGCCGATTATCCGCAGCGCGCCCATTGCCTTGCCCTGCTTGCTGCCGCGCAAAGCGTGGACACAGGCGCAATCGCCCGACAATACGCCCACCAGCCCCAGCAAATCCCCATCAAAATTGACGAAGCTCGCGCCGATGCCGTGCGCCCCGTGCAACGCGCGTATCAGCGCGAAGCGGAATAGGGCAGCCTGAAAACCTGTAACCCCAAGTAAGCAACTGAATTTAGGAATTTAAATTGCCGTTATAGTGTAATCAGACTATAATCGCTCCCGCTTTGGCAAATTCGCCAAACGCCTGCCCTTGTCTAATAATCGGCAGCCTGAAAACCGTTTTCAAAGGATTCAAAACCATGAAAAAAACCGTATTAACTCTTGCCACAGCATTATTGTGTTCAACCGCATTCGCCCACGGCATTGAAGCAGGCGAAGCCTACGCATACCCCACCGTTCAAGGCATGACCCAAGGCGGCGCGTTCGTAAGCCTTACCAACACCGAGAAAAAAGACGACAAACTTATCGGCGCAACCGCCAGCAAACAATTTGCCGACAAAATCGAACTGCACACCCATGTGAACGACAACGGCGTGATGCGTATGCGCGAAGTCAAAGGCGGCATCCCCTTGCCCGCCGGTCAAACCCAAGAACTCAAACGCGGCAGCTACCACATCATGTTCTTCGGTTTGAAAAAACCTTTGCAAGAAGGCGATAAATTTGACCTAAATCTCAAATTCAAAAACGCCAAACCGCAAAAAATCACCGTAACCGTGAAACCCATGCAAGCAGGCGCAATGCCCGCGCATGACCACGGCGCAGGCGAAGCCAAACACGCGCACTAATTGGTAAACCGCGATACACAGCTTTTCAGGCTGCCTAAGATGCTCATTGGAACATTTTAGGCAGCCTGAAAACATTAAAGCAGCCCATTTCAGGCTGCCTTTTTGTAGTCAATGCTCCTCACGCGCATGGTTAATCGTGTATTTGGGAATTTCCACCACCAAATCCTCATCGCACACCTTCGCTTGGCAGCTCAACCGCGATTCCGCCTCCAAGCCCCATGCTTGGTCAAGCAAGTCTTCCTCAATCTCGCTCGGCTCGGGCAGGCTGTCAAACCCCTGCCGCACAATCACATGGCAAGTGGTGCAGGCGCATGATTTTTCGCAAGCGTGGTCAATCTCAATGCCGTTATCCAACAGCACATCGCAAATGGTCTCGCCTTCGGGCGCGGTTTCAATGATTTTCCCCTCCGGGCAAAGCTCGGCATGGGGTAAAACGGTTATTTTGGGCATGGTTGTTTCCTTGTTGTGTGTGTGAAGTGCGATTATAGCGGAATTAGAACCCATGTTCATAAGCAGCATAGCCAGTTTTTATTCATTTTAGTGCGGATGCAAGACGAGGTTCAAGCCAATGGCGAGACTATTGGCGCAGAAGCTCAACGCCGTAGCCGTGCCAAAAGGGATGAAAACTGACTATGATGCTTGTGAATAGGGGTTCTTGGGCAGCCTGAAAACGCAAAACCGCATGAAACGTATGCCCATGCGGTTATGGTTGCGCGTGCGGTCAGCCGCCCGATTGTTTCACCATGTAATGCACCGTTGCTTTGATGTCGTCATCGCTCAACGCGGTGTTGCCCCCTTTGGGCGGCATGGCATTAAAGCCATTGATGGCGTGTTGCACCAAAGTTTCTTCGCCTTGTTTGATGCGCGGTGCCCAGTCTTCGTTTTTGGTTACTTTGGGCGCGCCGGGGATAGGCGAAGTTGCGCCGTGGCAGGCTTTGCAGGTTTGATTAAAAATTTCCGCGCCGCGAGCCGCTTGGGCATCGCCCCCACCACCTGATGCCGCAGGCGCAGAGGCACCGGCTGCATCGGAAGCAGGCGCAGAAGCATCACCGCTTGCCACAGGAGTGGCAGCAGGCGCAGGGGCAATGTCTTTGGGCGCACCCACCACCAGCTGCCCGGTAGGCATAATGCGCGTTTCTGTTGCCTCTTTGGTGGTGGCATCCACATCGGCGTAAGAGCCGCTGCTTGCCAATTTGATTAACAATACAACAACAGCAACCACAATTACGATGCCGCTAACCAGTGTGAACAAGGCGGAGCCTTGGGTTTTGTTTTTTGAATTCATGGGATATTTCTCGCCATTAGGGGTTTGTGTTCAAAGTGGGTGTTAATTTAACTTAACATGATTTTGCGTGATTATACTGAATTTGCGGCTGGGTTTCCAAGTCAAAATAGCAGAGATTTTTTTGCGCAAAGGCGGATTTTCGGGTATCCTTGCGCACTTTCTTGTACCCGTAGCTCAGTTGGAAGAGTGTCGGTTTCCGAAGCCGAAGGTCGCTGGTTCGATCCCAGTCGGGTGCGCTTACAAAAAACCGCTGGTTCGCCAGCGGTTTTTTTACGTTTGTGGCATGGCATATAGATGTTAGAAATCACCGCGTTGTGCAGACGATACGGTGATTTTTTACCGATAGCTTTGCAGAAGCTTTTAGCCTCTATTTTGTCCTATGTCGTTTCCATTTTCAGGCTGCCGCCGTTGCAACCGTTTCACAACGGCTTCCAGTGCGCCAAATAAATAATCGTCAGCACAATCAACATCCCCGCGCCATAGAGCCCGAACCATTTGCCGCTGCGGGGCGTGGCGCGCAGGCAAAACGCGCCCACAAAAATATAGGTGAGCACCAGCAGCAGTTTCACGCCCAGCCATTTGCTTGCGCCAAACGGCTGCCACGGCACAATCTGCATCATCAGCATGCCGGTAAACAACAGCATGGAGTCGTTGATGTGCGGCAGCACGCGCAGGATAACGGGCAGCGGCTTTTCAGGCTGCATGGTGCGCAGCCAAAAGCGCAGGTTAAACAGGATGATGGTTATCGCCACGAAAAACATGTGGGTGTGTTTGATGGGGAGGTATAGGCTTTGCATGGTGTTCCTTGGGGTGGTTTAAATGGTTTGTTGAATGGGGGGCGGTTTCAGGCTGCCTATGGCACGTTTTGCGGGTTTATTTCCACCGCTTTGAGCGTTAGGCTGTATTTTTTGCCGCCCACATTGTAGCGAATCAGCGCGGGCATGTTGTTCAAATCGCTGGCGAGGGCGAGCAAGATGGTGTCGTTGCCGTGGCTCAGGGTGTAGGTTTGGGTGCGCGTTTTCAGGCTGCCGATGGTCATTTCTTTTCCGCCGGCGGGTGTTAGGCGGCTGATGGGGTAGAGTTTTTTGCCGTTGGTAATCACCAGCGGCATGGGCAGTTTGCCGTTGTTGAACGCCAGCTGCCAAGTGAGCGAAAACAAATCCATCACCGTGCCGTGGGCGGTTTCGGTGTGTTTGCCATCGGGCTTGCCCAGCCACACGCGGCTGCCTGAAAACTGCGCGGAGGCGTATTCTTTGCCGTTGCGGATGTCGCGGTAGTAGCTGGGTTTGAGCTGTTCGCCGTCAATCGTGCCGCCGCTTTCAAAGCGCATTTTGTAAAGCGGCACGTTGATTTTGGCAACGATGCGATAGCCCTCGCCCTCGCGTTCAAACGACAGGGTGGCGGGGATGCCGAGGCTGGCTTTGTATTCGGCGCGGGCGGATTGCGGGATTTCGGCGCAAACCGTGTGGGCGGCGAGCAAGCCGAGTAGGGCGGCGAGGCGTTTCATGCCCGCTCCTATGCTAACAGTTGCGCGGCGGCATCGGCGCGGGGCGTGCTGCGCTCCACCCGTTTGCCCACGATTTTCAGGCTGCCTGAAACAAAATCTGCCACGGCTTGCGGCAAGAGTTGGTGTTCCACTTGCAACACCCGCGCGGCGATGCGCTCTGCCGTGTCGCCATCCAAAATAGGCACCACGCCTTGCGCGATAATCGCGCCGTTGTCCAACACTTCAGTTACAAAATGGATGGTGCAGCCTGAAACGCGGCAGCCTTCGTCTAAGGCGCGCTGGTGCGTGTGCAGTCCTGTGAACGCGGGCAGCAGCGAGGGGTGGATGTTGATGCAGCGGTTGGCGTAATGGGCGCAAAATTCGGCGGTTAAAATCCGCATAAAGCCCGCCAGCACAACCAAATCGGGGGAATATCGGTCGATGAGCTGCATCATGGCGCGGTCAAAATCGGTGCGGCTGGCGAAATCTTTATGGTTCAGCGCGGCGGTGGCGATGCCGCGTTCCGCCGCCCATGCCAAGCCTGCGGCTTCGGGGTTGTTGGACAACACGGCGGCGATGCGGGCTTTGGCGATGTTCGCGTTCACAATCGCCTGCATATTGCTGCCGCGCCCGGAAATCAGGATTACGATGTTTTTCATGGTGGGGTTTCCAAAAAGGAGTTAGGGTGGGAATGTGCTGAAACGCGCTGTATGCGTTTTGATTTTGTTGATTTGGTTTTCAGGCTGCCTATGGGGTTGGGCAAAGGTTTCAGGCTGCCTAATGCCTTGCTGTTCAGATGGTGAGATAAACGCAGAGTAGGCTTTAACCCACGCATCATCAACGCGCAGGTTAAAGCCTATTTTACACAGCCGCCTTATTAGGCAGCCTGAAAGCCAAAAGTTTCAGCCAAGCCAAAACCATTGGGGTTACATCACATCCAACACGGCAATGCCCAGCAGGCCCAGCCCTGTTTTCAGCGTTTCGCCTGTTAATTTCGCCAGTTGCAAGCGGGTGTCGCGTGTTGCGCCTTCGGCTTTCAAAATCGGACAGGCTTCGTAGAAGCGGCTAAACAAGGCGGCGAGTTGATACAAATAATTCGCCAAATAATGCGGGAACGAGGTTTCTGCCACGCTGTTGAGCACATCTTCAAATTTCAGCAATTCAACGGCAAGCTGTTGTTCCAGCGGCTCTTTGATTTGCAAGGGGGCGGTTTCGTTCCAAGCCCCCGCGCGGCGCAGCACGCTTTGCACGCGCGTGTAGGCGTATTGCAGATAAGGCGCGGTGTTGCCTTCAAACGAAAGCATGTTTTCCCAATCGAAGATGTAATCGCTGTTGCGGTTTTTGCTCAAATCGGCGTATTTCACCGCGCCGATGCCCACGGCGCGACCGATTTGCGCGGCGGTGTCGGCAGGCAGTTCGGGGTTTTTCTCTTTCACCAAAGCGGTGGCGCGTTCGGTGGCTTCGTCCAGCAATTCCACCAGTTTCACAGTGTCGCCCGAGCGGGTTTTGAACGGTTTGCCGTCTTTGCCCATCATCGTGCCAAAGCCGATAAATTCGGCTTCCACGTTTTCAGGCAGCCAGCCTGCTTTGCGCGTGGCGGCAAAAAGCTGTTGGAAATGCAGCGATTGGCGCGTGTCCACCACATAAAGAATGCGGTCGGCGTGCAAATTGCGCACACGATGGCGCACGCAGGCCAAATCGGTGGTGGCGTATAGGAAGCCGCCGTCTTGTTTTTGAATGATAAAGGGCTGCGGGTCGCTGTCTTGGTTTTTCAATTCGTCCAAGAACATCACTTTGGTGCCGTTGTCGTCCACCGCCAAGCCGTGTTGCAGCAGCTCGTCCACCACGTTTTGCAAATCGTCGTTGTAAGACGATTCGCCCGCCACATCGCCGCGCTCCAACAGCAAGCCCAGTTTTTCGTACACGGTTTCGGCGTGTTGCAGCGAAATGTCCACGAATTTGCGCCACCAAGACAACACGGTTTCATCGCCGCTTTGCAGTTTCACCACATATTCGCGCGCGGTGTTGGCAAAATTTTCGTCTTCGTCAAAGCGCACTTTGGCGTTGCGGTAAAACTGTTCCAAATCCGCCAGACGGAAATTGGCATCGTCTTGCTGCTGCTCCGCCAAATAGGCAACCAGCATGCCAAACTGCGTGCCCCAGTCGCCCACATGGTTTTGGCGGATGACTTTGTGTCCCAAAAAGCCCAGCACGCGCGCCAAGCTGTCGCCAATGATGCTGGAACGCAAATGCCCCACGTGCATTTCTTTGGCAAGATTGGGCGATGAGTAGTCAATTACCACGGTTTTGCTTTTTGCCACGGGGGCAACGCCTAGGCGGCTGTCGGCGGCGCTCAGTTGCGCGGCGATAAATTCGGGGTTCAGGCGCAGGTTGATAAAGCCCGGGCCGGCGACTTCGGCGGTGGTAAACAAGGGATTGGCGGCGAGCAAACCGGCAACTTTTTGCGCCAGTTCGCGCGGATTTTGTTTCAGCGATTTGGCCGCGCCCATCACGCCGTTGATTTGGAAATCGCCGAATTTGGCATCTTTGGCGGGTTGCAGGGCGATGGGGCAGCCTGAAAGCTGGGCTGCGTCAAAGGCTTTTTGTACTTCTGCGGCTACGGTTTGATGTAGTTTCATGATGTTTTCCGTTAGGGTAGAGTGGTTAAGGGTTGCCACTGTCCGAGTGGCAAGTCTAAATCAAATAAATTGATGCGCCCGATGCCTGTCCGCACCAGCCGCAAGCAGGGATAGTGTGCTTTGGCGGCCATCCGCCTGACTTGCCTGTTTTTGCCTTCGGCAATTTGAATTTCCAGCCAGAAATCGGGTACGGTTTTGCGATAGCGCACGGGCGGATTGCGCGGCCAGATGCGGGCGGTTTCGGCAGGGGAGAGCAGGCGGGTTTTGGCGGGTTGGGCAATGAAATCGCCCAAATCCATGGGCTGTTCCAATTGCGCGATTTGTTCGGGATTGGGCGTGCCTTCCAGCTGCGCCCAGTAGGTTTTGATAAGTTTGAATTTCGGGCTGGCAATCCGCGCTTGTTGTTGCCCGTTGTCGGTGAGCAGCAGCAAGCCCTCGCTGTCGGTATCCAGCCGCCCGGCTGGGTAAACACGGGGCACGTTTACCAATTCTTTCAAATTGGGGTGTTTTTCGTGTGGCGAAAATTGGCAGATATAGCCGTAGGGTTTATTAAGCGCGATTAACATATTTTCAGGCTGCCTAACGAAGTGATAACACAATTATACACAGTTTGACCGCCTTTAAGGCAGCCTGAAAACGCCTGCGCCGCCATTATGCCAAATGCCCCAGCGGCAGCGCGGTGGTGCTTTTAATCTCTTTTAAAACAAAACTTGATTTGGCATCCAACACGCAATTGTGCGAAAGCAACACATCCAGCACAAAATGCGAAAATGCATCCATGTTGGTGAAAAAAGCATGCAGCAGATAATCCGATTCGCCCGTGAGCGCAAAGCAGCTTAACACTTCCGTCCACGTTCGCACCGCGCCCTCAAATTCGCCGCGCGCCTGCGCCGATTTGTCGGTGGTTACGCGAATCATCACTTGCAAGCCCAAACCTAACGACATGGGCGACAAAAGCGCGGCATAGCGGCGGATGATGCCGTTGTCTTCAAGCTGTTTCAAACGGCGCAAACAAGGCGATGGCGACAGCGCAACCCGCTCTGACAATTCCACATTGCTCAACCGCCCGTTTTCTTGTAGCACTTGCAGGATTTTTAAATCAATTTTGTCTAACACAACCGCTTGTTGCATAGCATGGTTTCCTTACTCAAATAAAGCCAAAAAACTTGTGAAGCCGTATTTTGCTTTATTTTTATTATTCAACCATTATCTTAAATCAACGAAACTTAACACACAATAGTTTGAAAAAAGTTATTTTATTAGAATTTTAAAGCGCGAAACTTTGTTACAAACACAAATAAAAGCGCGGCACTTTGGCACGACAAATGCTTTTAAAATCGCTAAAATTCACATTTTTTAACCCGACATAACGCGAGAAACCATGACAACCACCATCGCCCCCGTAAACGAAGAAATGAAAAAATTTATCCATAACCTGTTGACCCACATGGTGAAAAACAAAGGTTCGGATTTATTCATCACCGCAGGCTATCCGCCCGCCATGAAGCTGGACGGCAAAGTAACCAAATTAAGCGACAAACCGCTATCCGCCGAGCACACCGCGCAAATCGCCCGCTCCATTATGGACGAAAAACAAGCCATCGAATTTGCCGAAACCAACGAATGCAACTTCGCCATCAGCTTGGCCGGCGTGTCGCGCTTTCGCATTAACGCCATGATTCAACGCGGCGCGGCAACGCTGGTTTGCCGCGTGATTACCAGCGATATTCCCAAATTTGACGATTTGAAACTGCCGCCCGTGTTAAAAGACGTGGTGATGGAAAAACGCGGCTTGGTGATTTTCGTGGGAGGCACGGGCTCGGGCAAATCCACCTCGCTCGCGGCGATGATTGACTACCGCAACGAAAACAGCAACGGACACATCATCACCATTGAAGACCCGATTGAATATGTGCACCCGCACAAAAACTGCATCATTTCGCAGCGCGAAGTGGGTGTGGACACGCAAAACTGGTTTGCCGCGCTGAAAAACACCTTGCGCCAAGCCCCCGATGTGATTTTGATTGGCGAAATCCGCGACCGCGAAACGATGGATTACGCGCTGGCGTTTGCCGAAACAGGGCATTTGTGCATGGCAACGCTGCACGCCAACAATTCCAACCAAGCACTTGACCGCATCATCAACTTTTTCCCCGAGGAACGCCGCACGCAGCTTTTGACGGATTTGTCGCTCAACTTAAAAGGCTTTATTTCGCAACGCCTGATTCCGCGCAAAACGGGCAAAGGGCGCAGCGCGGCGGTGGAAATTTTGCTCAATTCGCCCTTGATTTCCGAATTGATTTTGCACGGCGAGGTGCACGGCATCAAAGACATCATGGCAAAATCGCGCGACATCGGCATGCAAAC
>CAUQDE010000004.1:0-22515 GCA_963516425.1 uncultured Kingella sp. | reverse complement strand
AACGGGAAAGTGCTGGCTTGCGATTGAAGCAATGTTTCAAATAAGATTGACATGGCACAAGCAAATCACAAAAAATGCGCTTGAAACAGCAAGATAAGCGTATCATAATCGCATGATAAATTTTCTCAACAACTTTAAGGATGTAATAAAATGGCAAACAAAGTCAGCAACAAAGTGGTGGTAATTGGCACAGGCGCGGTGGGCGTGAGCTATGCTTATGCTGCGTTAAATCAAGGTATTGTGGATGAATTGGTGTTGATGGACATCAACCAAAAGCGCGTAGAGGCCGAAGTTTATGATTTGAGACACGGCGTGTTCAATGGTCCCACTTC
The DNA here is from genome assembly GCA_963516425.1 of uncultured Kingella sp. Lineage (GTDB taxonomy): Bacteria > Pseudomonadota > Gammaproteobacteria > Burkholderiales > Neisseriaceae > Kingella_B. The sequence continues at coordinate 22,183 of CAUQDE010000004.1, read as the reverse complement.
AACCGTTATCAAAGCAGGCACTTACGCCGATTGCGCCGATGCCGACATCGTTACCATTTGCGCAGGCGTGCCACAAAAACCAGGCGAAACCCGCTTGCAACTGATTGATAACAACCTTAACGTGTTCAACAAAATTGTGGGCGAAGTGGTGAAATCAGGCTTTAAAGGCGTGTTCCTGCTTGCCGCCAACCCTGTGGATGTGTTGTCTTACGCGACTTACAAATTCTCAGGTTTCCCCAAAGAGCGCATAATCGGCTCGGGCACGGTGTTGGATACCGCTCGCTTGTGCGACGAATTGTCCAAAGAATTTAACGTTGCGCCGCAAAGCATCAATGCGTTTATGGTGGGCGAACACGGCGACAGCATCTTGGCAGCTTGGAGCACCGCCACCATCGCAGGGCAATCAATCAAAGCCTATTTTGACGCGCAGCCTGATGGCAAAGAGCGCATGGAAAAAATCCGCCACGATGTGATGCGCGCCGCCTACACCATCATTGAAGGCAAAGGCGCAACGTATTACGGCATCGGCATGGGCTTGGCGCGCATCACCCGCGCGATTTTGCGCAATGAACGCGCCATTTTGCCGATTTCCGCGCTAATGGAAGGCGAATACGGCGAGCATGATGTGTTTATCGGCACGCCCGCCGTTATCGGCAGCAGCGGCATTGTGCGCATTGTTGAGCAACCTTTGGATGCCGAAGAAAAACAAAAATTTGCCGACTCCGCCAACATTTTGCGTGGCTATCAAGAAAAAGTTCACGAATACTTGAAATAATCAAAACACAAAAAACCGCTTGGGCGATACCAAGCGGTTTTCTTATTTTCAGGCTGCCTTTTTTCAGGCTGCTTTGATGCACAACAAAATAGCCAGCGGCAATGCTACACACCAAACGTATTGCATTGGCTAATATCGCCCGTTTGCAAACCGCGTTGTAACCATCTTTTGCGCTCGGCAGAAGTGCCATGCGTGTAAGTATGCGGCACAGTGTAGCCTTGCGCGCGTTTTTGCAAAGTATCATCGCCCACTGCTTCCGCCGCAACATAAGCTTCTTCAATATCCCCATCTTCAAACAAACCATCTTTTTGCGCGTAATGCCCCCACACCCCTGCATAGCAATCCGCTTGCAATTCCAGTTTTACCGACAACGCATTGGCTTCTGTTTTGCTCACTTGCTGCTGCATACTGTGCACCTTGCCAATCGTGCCCAACATGGTTTGCACATGATGCCCCACTTCATGCGCAATCACATAAGCAAATGCTGCGTCGCCTTCCGCGCCAAGCTGATTTTTCATCGTGTTGTAAAACGATAAATCAATGTATAACTTGTTATCCGCAGGGCAATAAAACGGGCCTGCGCTGGCTTGCCCCGTGCCGCAGCCCGTTTGCGTAGAACCAGAATAGATGCGTAGCACAGGCTCTTGATACGTTTTGCCCATTTTCTGGAAATACGCGCCCCATACTTTTTCCGTTTCACGCAATACAACCGCGCTCAGTTTATACAACTGCTGCTCTTGTTGAGAATATTGCGGACGCTGCGTTTGCTGCTGCTGCGTATTACCAAGCTGGTTTGCCCCACCAACCAAGCCACTCAAATCCACCCCATTATAAGCACCAATCAGCAAAATAATGAAACCAATAATACCAAGTGGTTTGCCACCGCCCATGCCGCCCCCACCCGAGCTGCCGCGCGCGTCTTCAATATTGTTGCTGCCTTCCCTGTTTTGCCAACGCATAAACACTCCATTCAAGAATAAACGAAAAGCCCAAACAAAAGTTTGGGCTTAAATATTTGGTGGCCAGAGGCAGGATCGAACTGCCGACACACGGATTTTCAATCCGTTGCTCTACCGACTGAGCTATCTGGCCAAGTAAGCTGCGTATTAGAACACAATAAAACTAGGCTGTCAAACGAATAAAGAAGCCAAGCCTAATTATTTCGTGATGTCCACAATTGCACGCGCTGCGCGACGCGCATCCAGCAGAATCAAGCCCAGTTTCGCGCTTTCTTTGGCTGTTAAGCACAACACATTAGTACCGCCAGCCTGAATCAGCAAGGTGTAACCCAATTTGCCTTTAACAATAACTTGCTCTAATTCGCCGCAAGCCAATTCTTGCGTAGTGCGATTACCCAATGCCAACAATGCAGCAGACATAGCGCCAACGCGGTCGGGGTCAATGTTGGCTGGCAAGAGATGCGCGATAGGCAAACCATCGGTAGAAATAACGGCAGATGCAGTAATATCAACGGAAGAGCTATTTAAATCGCTCAATACGGAAGTTAAAAGTTGTTCATGCATTTTATATTAGTCCAATCCAAATTTTTAAAAATCAGCGCCCAAATTGTTAGCCGCCTCAACCGTTTTATAAAGTGCGCGCACCAAAGTTACAAAAGCTTCTTTGTGTAATTGTGGTGTGCCACCTGTTACCAAAATGTATTTTGTATCGTTGATGTAGATGGGGAAGAATGTTAATTCGCTTTGCCCTGTTGGGTCGCATAAACCCCATGCATTTTGATAAATGTTTAGGTTGTTTTTAATCAAAAGAGCGTGGCGCTCAGATAATCGAATGGCTTCGCTCGCCAAAATAGCCACTTCTTCTGCTGCCTCATGGTTAAAACCAGAGTTTGCAAAATAGAAACCGTCATGATCAATCAACAATGCTTTTTGGCTGTCTGACAAATGGGGCAATAAATTTGCCAAAGTATCGTCTTGAAGCTCAAAATTTTCTTCTGGCGTATCGCCGCCATATAAAAATTCAAGGCGTTGCAAACGATAGAGTAAATTCAATGCCGATTCTATATCACTGGTTTCAGACCATTCTAATAATTTTTCTTGAGTGATAGGTTGTTGGCTATCTGCTTTTAAAATATTAGACAGCAATGTGCGGCTGGCACTCACACTTTTGTTGGCAATTGCATAGAATGCGCCAGCGGGCGTGATGTGTGGGTATAAATTTGTTTGTAATGAAAGAGTAGATTCCATGTTACACCTCTAAACCTGGGTCAATTTGAAAGAGCATTGCAGTAACGAGTTGTTTCACATCTTCTTCGTTACGTGCATCAACTTCAAATACAGGAACATTGAAACCATTTTGCGCCAAGTATTTTTGATAAACATCAATACCCGGCACGGCGCGAATATCCATTTTGGTTACACCAACAACCAACGGAGCGGTTTTGAGCAAATCTGCAAAAGAGTCTAAAAAGAATTTTAAATCTTTTAATGGGTTACCACGGGTGTTATCCAGCAGCAGAATCAAGCCCATACTGCCTTGGCTTAGAATGTCCCACATAAAGTCAAAACGCTCTTGCCCCGGGGTACCGTATAAGTGGATTTTGGTGTTTTCATCTAATTGAATCAAACCATAGTCCATCGCAACGGTTGTGTAACCTTTGCGTACGGCAGTCATATCTGATGCGCTGGCATCTGTTTGGATAGGTGGTTCATCAGACAAGGCCGCGATGGCGGTTGTTTTGCCAACGCCTACTGGTCCTGTAAAAATGATTTTATTTTCTATCAACATAGCAATCCCTCATTCATTATTTATTCAGCAATTTTTTCATAAAACGGCTCAATAGACCGCCTGTTTTTTGCTGTGTATGTGCTTCGTTTGCGCGCGCAGCACGTACCTGTTCTGGGCGTGGTGTTACAGACGTGTTTACCGTTGCACGAGTAGCTGATTGTGCGCTTGGTGCTTCGTGAACTTGTTGCGTAACTTCCAAGTAATCTGTCAGATACGTTGCTGCAATATAGTTCAAAATATCAGCCATATCTAAAGGCATCAGTTTATACAGCATATTTAAACTAACAGATGTTTTAGTTAGGAATGCCGATAAACGCATGGCTTCGGGCAAGGGTGTTAAACGCGTCAGATTGGGCCAGCTTTTTAGTTTGAAAACAGTATTGGGATTGATTGGATGAACCAAGCGACCATTCGCGGTCCACAACGCTACTTGCCACATGGTAGATGTAACGGTTGCATTGGCGCGATCTTGGATATTGTTTTCATCTGGAATATTTTTGAGCTTGATATTAGGGTGCTCTTGGCGGCACAGTTCCCGCAGTTGCTCAGGAGGCACAGCAATCCACACACGTTGCGTAGAAGGGAATATGGCTAACACAGGTTTTTCATCAACCAAAAGGGCTGTGTTGCGCTGGTGTGCCAAGATTTCTCGGAATGAACCTAAGATGCCAACGCGAGGGTCAAAGCGTGGAATGGTTACTTCGCTGGAACGATTGGCGTGTGTTGGGCGTGTGGGTTGGGCTTGTACAGGAGCGCTGGGTGAAGGTGCTGCTGAACTTGCGTTTGCCATGTTTGAACGAACCACCCAGATGCCATTGCCTTGCAACAAATTGCGGAGATTCAGAAACAGAGAATCAAATTTAATGGGCTTGGCAAGATAGGGAGCGGTTACAGCAGGCGGTGATTTTGAGAAAAACACCACAACGCTGCCTGAAAAGTCATGTTTCGCTTTTTGCCATGTCGCCAAACCATTTGCACCGTCACCATCTACGATAACCAGCTCAGGTTTTTCGCCGGAGCCAGCGTTGATGACTTGGTAATTGGTCGTGTTGTGCATCTTAAACGCCATTTTGAACATGGCTTGTTGCTGGTCGTCCATGGCTACAAACAACAACTTCACCGTTTTGACGTGGGGTAAGTCATGATTCATTTTATTTAATGTCCGAATGAGCCGTTACTAAATCGTTGTAGCAGTTGGCTCATTGCCAACACTACTTCCTCAGGTAATGTTTGAACTTTTGGACGCAACTCTTGCAAGAGATTTTCCAAGCGAGTCCATTCTTCTGCACGTTCATACAAGTCAAACAAGGTGATATAAAGCTGTGATTCTTGTGGATACTCAACAATGGCGTTTTCCAACAATTCCATTGAGTTGTCTAATTGACCATACATCAACAAGGATTCTGCTTCTTTCAAGATGCGCTCAGTGGCGGTTCTTGGTTCGGCATTGACATCCGCTTTTTCGGTTACAAGGGCTTGGTAGCGCGCTTTTTTCAGGCTGCCTCCATCAATCCATCCTTGTTGGATGCCCAAGTCGCGTAACGCTGCTTCATTGGGCGCGGCTTCTAGGCGGTCAAACACGGGGTGTTGCCCCAATGTATAGCCCCAGCCAAGCATGCGTTCTTTTACTTGTCGGCCATATTGGCCTAGGCTGTAATACAGATTCCACAAGTGCCCCGCAAAACCGTTGATGTTTTTAGCGCGATAATCCAGCGATAAAGCATCAATCAACAAGGAAGCCGGTTTGTCTGATTTGCGAATGGCTTTATTCATGTATTTAACCGCGGCATCGTAGCTTAAAACATTTTTCAATAGTTTCACGCTTTGCTCGGGTTCCATAAATGCCAGGACCGCCCCTTTTTCGTCGGTGCTCACGCCTGAAATCACGCCACGCCCAGCAACCAAAGGTTTGTGCGGTTGTTTTCTTTCGATTTCCGCTTCTTTTCTTTTGCCGCGAATGGTGGGCTGAACAGGTTTGGCTTCTTCATGACCCAAGCCTGTTTTTTCGCCGATTTCTTCGGCGGTTTTCTTCACGCTCCAACCCAGTTTGTTTTCGGCCAATACACGCAAACCCAAGTGGTTTTCGTCAATCGCCAAACCTTCTTTAACAAATTGAGTAATTTGTTCTTCAGAAAGCGTGTCTTGGTATTGGGTTAGGGCTTCGGTAGCCGCATCAACATTTTTGGCTTGCAACCATAGTTCAACCAGCTCGCCGGCAAGTTGAGGGTCTTTTTTAGGCGTTTTAGCAAGATAAGCCGAAAGCGATTCGGCGGCTTTGTCAAAGTAGCCGAATTGTTTGTATACGTTGAATTCGGTGAGCGTGTCCACGTCTTGAACGGAAACTTTGGTGTCGTCTACCACATTGGTAGTGGCGACTGTGTCCCAATTTTCGTGTTCTTCGGATTCGGTCGAATAGTCGTCTTCATCATCCGCGTGTGCATTGCGGCTGCTGCGTGCGCTGCTCGATTTTTTGCCTTTCTTGCCTGCTGATGCTTTTTGCTTGTTTTTCAAGAAAACTGCACCGAGCACCGCCAATACTGCCACGGCAATAATACCGAGCATTATTGGATCATCCATAGCGACTCCTTGCTTCGTTAAACTAAAAAATTTACCCTGGCTAATGCGGGTAAGCTGACACACTTTAACAGATAACGCCTTGCTGCTGCAATATTTTCACGTTTGCTCTGCTCAGATGTTGTAATTTTATCATGATTTTATGTATTCTTACGTTTTCGCGCTTTATAGGAAAGAGTGTAACCATGATGCTAAAACGATTGCGCAGTTGGCAGCCTGAAGCCAGCGAAGAGCAGTTATCTGCGTTTATTCAAGAGCATGGAATGCTGTTGGAGCTGCTGGACGAGAGTTGGCAAAAATTCGTTAAGCAACGCGCCGAGCTTTTTCAGGCTGCCCCGCCTGTTTACGAAAGCCATTATGCCGAGGGTTTTTCGGTGGACGATTTGCGCCACGAGCCTGTTACCAATGCGGAACTGATGGCGTTTTTGAACGCATTTGACCGCGAGCGCACGCATAACGACCGCCCTTTCGGCGACCACGTTGAATACGCAGAACAAGATTGGGAAATTGAGGAATAGCGTTTCAGGCTGCCTCAGCAAATTCAAGTTTATCGCTACGCTTATTTGGCGTAGTATTGCAACCGTTTTCAGGCTGCCCTGGCTCTGTTAGGCAGCCTGAAAATAATTATCCACATCATATTGGGAGATAAACCATGACAACATTCAGTAAACTAACGCTCGCCGGTGCCATCGCTTTTGCGTTGGCGGCTTGCGGGCAAGGTGGCAGCTCTGCGCCTGCCGCGTCCTCTGCATCGGGTTCAAACGCGCCCGTTGTAGAAAAAACCGAAATCAAATTCGGCACAACCCCGGGCGATTTCGGCACGATGGTTACCGATAAAATCAAGCCCATGTTGGAAAAACAAGGCTACAAAGTGACGCTAACCGAGTTCCCCGACTACGTTACACCCAATAAAGCCCTCGCTGAAGGCGCGATTGACATCAACGTTTTCCAACACAAACCCTATTTGGATGGCTTCAAAGCCGAGCACAAATTGGATTTGACCGAAGTGTTCCAAGTGCCCACCGCGCCGCTTGGCTTGTATCCGGGCAAATTGGCCGCGCTTGACCAAGTGAAAAACGGCAGCACCGTTGCCGTGCCCGACGACCCGTCTAACTTCGCCCGCGCTTTGGTGATGCTGAACGAGCTGGGCTGGTTGAAATTGAAAGACAACATCGACCCGCTCAAAGCATCCAAAGCCGATATCGCGGAAAACACCAAAGACATCAAGCTGGTAGAAATGGAAGCCGCGAACTTGCCACGCAGCCGTCAAGATGTTGATTTTGCGGTGGTAAACGGCAACTATGCGATGTCCAGCGGCATGAAGCTGACCGAAGCGCTGTTCCAAGAGCCTAGCTTTGCCTATGTGAACTGGGCGGCCGTTCGCACCGCCGATAAAGACAGCAAATGGGTGAAAGACGTAGCCGCCGCGTACAATTCAGACGAATTCAAACAATACGCGTTGCAACGCTTCGCGGGCTACAAATACCCGGCCGCTTGGGGCGAAAACGCCGCGCAAAACGCGGTAAAAGAAGCTTCTGCCGCTTCTGCTGCGTCTGCCGCCAAATAATCCGCTCCATCCGTTTTCAGGCTGCCTCTGTGTCATTGCGCAGAGGCAGCCTGAAAACGCAAAAATACTTATGCTGCCGCATCAGGCAGTTTGTTAATTCGGCTTGACACTTCTTCGCAATTTGATTACATTGCACTACTCTGTAACGCAGCGAATAATAAGCAAAGTATGTTCAAAATAGTTGGCATCCAATTGGTTGTAACCGCTGCATGCAGCTTGATTGCGTATGCCGTTGGCGGTTTTCAGGCTGCCTTATCCTTGTGTTTGGGCGGTTTTTCTTATTTGCTGCCTACGTTTTTTTCGGTGTTAATTTTAAATTTTTCACGCTCGCTGGAGTGGGCAGGCTTGGGGTTTATCCTGTCGGAAAGTTTAAAAATAATACTGGCGTTGGCTCTAATGTTGGCATCATTCGCGTTCTATCGCGAAATACGGTTTTTGCCCTACTTTATCGGCTTGTTAAGCGTTAGTCATTTGGTTTTATTATTATTTTTGAGAGTTCATCGTTATGGCAAGTGAATCTATGGCCGCTGCCGATTACATCAAGCACCACTTACAAAACTTAACAAGTTTGTCTGATGTAACCGAGGGGCAAGGGCTGAAAAATATCGCCGACTTCTCGTTTATCAATATTGATTCGCTGTTTTTCACCATCGTTTTAGGCGCGGTGGGCAGTTATCTGCTTTATCGCGCCGCAAAACGCGCCACGTCAGGCGTGCCGGGGCGTTTTCAGGCTGCCGTAGAAATCCTGTTTGAGTTTGTGGATGATATGTGCAAAAGCATCATCCCCAACGAAGAATCACGCAAAGTTGTCGCTCCTGTGGGTTTAACGCTATTTGTGTGGATTTTTCTGATGAATGCTATGGATATGCTGCCCGTGGACTTATTGCCGCGCGTATTCCAAGGCATGACAGGCGAGTCTCATGCATTATTGCGCGTTGTGCCCACCGCAGATTTAAATGTTACGCTCGCCATCGCCATCGGCGTTTTGCTGATGTGTATTTATTACAGCATCAAAATCAAAACATTGCGTGGCTGGGGGCATGAATTGGTTTCTGCACCATTTGGTGCGAAACTTGCGCCCGCCAATTTGCTGCTGAATATCATGGAATTTTTGTCTAAAACCGTTTCGCATGGCATGCGGTTGTTTGGCAATATGTATGCAGGCGAATTGGTGTTCTTGCTGATTGCGTTGCTGGGCGGCGCTTGGGCATCAACGGGCAGCGTGAGTCTGATTGACCCTGTGTTGTTCGTGTTCCATATTATTGCGGGCTTGGCATGGGCAATCTTCCATATTCTTGTGATTACCTTGCAGGCATTTATTTTTATGGCGTTGGCTTTTGTCTATATCGGACAGGCGCACGACCATCATTAACCTTTTCTTTTCGTTGTTTTATCAATAGGAGTAGTAACTATGGGCTTAATTGCTATCGCATGTGGTTTAATCGTTGCCTTGGGTGCCTTGGGTGCATCAATTGGTATCGCTATGGTGGGTTCTAAATATTTGGAATCTTCTGCGCGTCAACCTGAATTGATTGGTCCATTGCAAACCAAATTGTTCTTGATTGCGGGTTTGATTGATGCTGCATTCTTGATTGGTGTTGCGATTGCCTTGTTGTTTGCCTTTGTTAATCCTTTCGGTGCTGCATAATAAAAGCAGCGTCCGATTTGTTTGATTAACCCTTACAAGAGGGCAGGTAAAGTGAATTTAAATGCAACCTTAATTGCGGAAGTCATTGTCTTTTTGCTTTTGTGTCTGTTTACCGTCAAATTTGTATGGCCACCTATCGCAAAAGCATTGGATGAACGCGCTGATAAAATCGCAGAAGGCTTGGCTGCTGCCGAGCGCGGAAAAAGCGATTTTGAGCAGGCTGAAAAGAAAGTTGCAGAGCTCTTAACCGAAGGTCGCAATCAAGTTTCTGAAATCGTAGCCAACGCTGAAAAACGCGCTGCGCAAATTGTGGAAGATGCCAAAGCGCAAGCCATAACCGAAGCAGCCAGTATCACCGAGCAAGCAAAAACAAACGCCGAGCAAGAAATTAACCGTGCGCGCGAAGCATTGCGTGAGCAGGTGGCGGCTTTGGCTGTAAAAGGTGCTGAGTCTATTTTGCGTCGCGAAGTGGATGAAAAACAGCATGCTCAAATGTTGGGTGCCTTAAAACAGGAGCTGTAACCTTATGATAGAGTATGCAACTGTTGCTCGTCCTTATGCAAAAGCTGTGTTTGAATTGGCTCAAGAAAAAGAGCAATTTGATCTATGGCTTGGCGGGTTGGAACAACTGGCTTGGCTGGTGCAGCAGCCCAAAGTAGCTAGCTTAATTGGTTCAGTTGATTTAAACGATTCGGAAAAAGCATTGCAACTGGTTAAATTGTTAGACGGTTGCGAAGCGGTGAGAAGTGCCGAGTTTAAAAATTTCATTAATGTGGTCGCGGCTGAGAAGCGCTTGGCTGTGCTGCCTGAAATTTTTGAACAATACAAAACGCTTGTTTTGGCAAGAAACAATACCAAGCAAGCGATTGTTTACACTGCTTATGATGTTAAGAGCGAAGGTCAGCGTGCCAAAATCATTAGTGATTTGGAGCAGCATTTTCATGTTGGTTTGCAAGCCACATTTGTTACCGAACCAGAATTAATTGGTGGGGTGAAAGTGGTTGTGGGCGACAAAATATTAGATTTGTCTATACAGGGTAAATTGCAAAATCTGTATACGACTCTGACAAATTAGGAGGATTTCATGCAGATTAATCCTGCTGAAATCAGCGATTTGCTGAAGGCTAAAATTGAAAAATTGAACACGCGTGCCGAAGAAAAAACGCGTGGTACAGTTATTTCGGTTACTGACGGTATCGTGCGTGTTTATGGCTTGTCTGATGTGATGCAAGGGGAAATGTTGGAGTTCCCCAGTAATACATTTGGTTTGGCGATGAACTTGGAGCGCGATTCGGTTGGTGCTGTGGTGCTGGGCGAATATGAGCATATCAAAGAAGGCGATGAAGTCAAATGCACCGGTCGTATCTTGGAAGTGCCAATTGGTCGCGAGTTGGTTGGTCGCGTTGTGAACGCATTGGGTCAGCCAATTGATGGTAAAGGTCCAATCAATGCAACATTAACTGCGCCGATTGAGAAAATTGCACCGGGCGTGATTGCGCGCAAATCTGTTGATCAACCTATGCAAACAGGTTTGAAAGCAATTGACTCCATGGTGCCGATTGGTCGCGGTCAGCGTGAATTGATTATTGGCGACCGTCAAACAGGTAAGACAGCCGTTGCGCTAGATGCGATTGTGAACCAAAAAGATACGGGTGTGATTTGTATTTATGTGGCGGTGGGGCAAAAAGCATCTTCTGTTGCTAACGTTGTGCGCCAGTTAGAACAACATGGCGCAATGGAACATACGATTGTTGTGGCGGCAACCGCATCAGAAGCAGCAGCATTGCAATACATCGCACCTTATTCAGGCTGCACCATGGGCGAATATTTCCGCGACCGTGGCGAAGATGCTCTGATTATTTATGATGATTTGTCTAAGCAAGCTGTTGCTTATCGCCAAATTTCTTTGCTGCTGCGTCGTCCGCCTGGTCGTGAGGCTTACCCTGGCGATGTGTTCTATTTGCACTCTCGCTTATTGGAACGTGCTGCGCGTATCAATACCGATGAGGTTGAAAAGCTGACTAACGGCGAAGTAAAAGGCAAAACAGGTTCTTTAACTGCCTTGCCTATTATTGAAACGCAGGCGGGGGATGTATCTGCATTCGTGCCAACTAACGTAATTTCCATTACCGATGGTCAGATTTTCTTGGAAACTGACTTGTTTAACTCGGGTATTCGCCCCGCTATTAACGCAGGTATTTCGGTATCTCGTGTAGGCGGCGCAGCGCAAACTAAAGTCATCAAAAAACTGGGTGGCGGTATTCGTTTAGCCTTGGCTCAATATCGTGAATTGGCGGCGTTTGCTCAATTTGCTTCCGATCTGGATGAGGCAACGCGTAAGCAGTTGCAACATGGCGAAGTGGTTACTGAATTGATGAAACAAAAACAATTCAATACATTGAGCACGGCAGAAATGGCTTTGACTTTGTGGGCAATTAACAATGGCTCATATTCAGATGTTCCTGTTAGCAAAGCATTGGCTTTTGAGGCAGAATTTTTGAATTATGTTCGCACACAACATCCTGATACATTAAACACAATCAATGAATCAGGTGCGTTGTCTGACGAGAGCGAACAAGTTTTGGAAGGTGCAATGAAAACTTTCAAAACGTCATATAGCTATGCAGCCTGAAAATAGAGTAAAGAGGGAGTCTTAAAATGGCAGTTGGAAAAGAGATTCTTACCAAAATTCGTAGTGTGCAAAATACGCAAAAAATCACACGCGCGATGCAAATGGTATCAACCTCTAAAATGCGGAAGACTCAAGAACGTATGCGCCTTGCGCGTCCCTATGCGGATACCGTCCGCTTGGTGATGAATCGCTTGGCGCAAACGCAAGCGGATCACGGCATCAAACTGTTGGAAGAGCATAAAACTAAACAACGTGTTGGTTTTATTCTGATTACAACAGACAAAGGTTTGTGCGGTGGCTTAAATGCAAATGTTCTGAAAAAATTCTTTGCACAGGTTCAGGAATATCAAGACCAAGGCATTGATGTTGAAATTGTATGCCTAGGCAGCAAAGGCTTGTTGGCTTGCCAACGTATCGGCTTGAATGTGATTGCGAGCGTAACCAATTTGGGCGATACGCCTAAAATGGAAACTATGCTGGGTGCGCTAACGGAGATTTTCCGCCGTTATGAACAGCACGAATTGGATGTTATCCATTTGGTGAGTTCTTATTTTGTGAACACCATGAAGCAAGAGCCGCATTCAGAGATTTTGTTGCCAATTGGTGAAGCTGTGTTTAATGAAGATGATAACCAGCAACGAAACTGGGATTATCACTATGAGCCAAGCCCAGTTGCTGTGTTGGAATATTTGGTTAGACGCTATTTAGAGTCTGTGGTTTATGAGGCATTGAGCGAGAATATGGCGGCAGAACAGGCTGCGCGGATGGTGGCCATGAAAGCTGCTACCGATAATGCAGCCAATGCCATTAAAGAGCTTCGCTTGGTGTACAACAAATCGCGCCAAGCAGCGATTACTACAGAATTGTCAGAAATTGTGGCAGGTGCAGCAGCCGTATAAGGCAGCCTGAAAATGCCCGAACAAAGTTAGGATACGATAATGAGCCAAGGCAAAATCGTACAAATTATTGGTGCTGTGGTAGACGTGGAGTTTCCACGCGATGCCATCCCCCATATTTATGATGCGTTGAAACTGGTTGACGTTGATTTGACACTTGAAGTGCAACAGCAACTGGGCGACGGCATCGTGCGGACCATTGCAATGGGCGCAACAGATGGTTTGAAACGTGGTTATGCGGTAGAAAATACGGGCGCACCGATTACCGTGCCTGTGGGTACTGCCACGTTGGGACGTATTGTGGATGTATTGGGCAAACCGGTGGATGAGGCGGGTGCCATTGATGCGAGCCACACGCGCGCCATTCACCAAATCGCCCCTAAATTTGATGAGCTATCCAGCGCAACAGAATTGTTGGAAACAGGCATCAAAGTGATTGACTTGCTTTGTCCGTTTGCCAAAGGCGGTAAAGTGGGCTTGTTTGGCGGTGCGGGCGTAGGCAAAACCGTCAACATGATGGAATTGATTAACAACATCGCCAAAGCGCATAGTGGTTTGTCTGTATTTGCCGGCGTGGGTGAGCGCACTCGCGAGGGCAATGACTTCTACCACGAGATGAAAGAGTCTAACGTGTTAGACAAAGTGGCGATGGTGTACGGTCAGATGAATGAGCCGCCTGGCAACCGTTTGCGCGTTGCTTTGACTGGTTTGACTATGGCGGAATACTTCCGCGATGAAAAAGACGACACAGGCAAAGGCCGCGATGTGCTGTTCTTTGTGGACAATATTTATCGCTACACGTTGGCGGGCACTGAAGTATCTGCGCTGCTGGGTCGTATGCCTTCTGCGGTGGGTTATCAGCCTACATTGGCGGAAGAAATGGGTCGTTTGCAAGAACGTATTACCTCCACGCAGACAGGTTCGATTACTTCTATCCAAGCCGTGTATGTTCCCGCCGATGACTTAACCGACCCATCTCCTGCGACAACTTTCGCCCACTTGGATGCAACGGTTGTGTTGAGCCGTGATATTGCATCTTTGGGTATTTATCCTGCGGTTGACCCCTTGGATTCCACTTCGCGCCAGCTTGACCCCATGGTATTGGGTCAAGAGCATTACGATGTGGCGCGTGGTGTGCAGGCAACGCTGCAAAAATACAAAGAATTGCGCGATATTATCGCCATTTTGGGTATGGATGAGCTGTCTGACGAAGACAAATTGACTGTGGCGCGTGCGCGTAAAATCCAACGCTTCTTGTCTCAACCATTCCATGTTGCCGAAGTGTTTACCGGTTCGCCTGGCAAATATGTTTCTTTGCGCGACACGATTGCCGGCTTTAAGGCCATTCTGAACGGCGAATACGACCACTTGCCTGAACAAGCGTTCTACATGGTGGGCGGTATTGAAGAAGCTGTTGAGAAAGCAAAAACCTTAAATTAAGGAGATGGGCATGAGTGTCATGCGCGTAGAAGTAGTCAGCAACGAAGAGCACATCTACTCCGGCGAAGCCAGCTTTGTGGTTGTGCCAACCGTGAGCGGCGAGCTTGGCATTTATCCGCGACACGAGCCAATCATGAGCTTGGTTCGCCCAGGTGCTTTGCGTTTAACCGTGCCTGATTCTAATGAAGAAGTGTTGGTTGCCGTGTCGGGCGGAATCTTGGAAGTGCAGCCCAATAAAGTGATGGTGTTGGCGGATATTGCTGTGCGCAGCACCGAGCTGGATACGGCGCGCGCCGAAGAGGCGAAATGTGCGGCGCAAGAGCGATTGGCGCATGCGAAACAGTCTAATGATGATTATGCGCAAGATAAGGCGCATGTGGCGTTAGCGGCTGCGATTGCAGAATTGAAAACATTGGATTATTTGCGTGTGCATAAAGAGTGATTCAAAAATAGAAAGCTGCCCTTTTGGGGCGGCTTTTTTGTTTGGGTACTTTGAGGACAGCCTGAAAACAGGGTTGGGCTGAAATGGGGGATGCGCAACGCGCGATGATGGGTTTTCGGATTTTTCACGCTGATTCCCAACCCACAAAACAAAACCCCCAAAGCCAAAACTTTTGGGGGTAATGCATTTTCAGGCTGCCTTATGTTGCAACAGCATAGGCAGCCTGAAAACCGTTACACCAACCGCCCATGGCATTGCTTATATTTCAAGCCGCTGCCGCAAGGGCAAGGGTCGTTGCGATGGACGGCAATGCCACGCGCTTCCAGCGCATCGGGGAAGAATTGTTTGTCTTCTTCGGTGGGGTTGGCGGGGTCAAATGCGCCGTTTTCCACGTTGGACCATGCGCGTGATACGGCATTTTCAGGCTGCCCTGCGGTATCGGGTTCGGGTTGGTGCGGTTGAATTTGCGCGCTCACCAAAATGGATGTGGTGTTGTATTGAATGTTGTGCCACAGGCTTTCAAACATGGCGAAGGCTTCGCGTTTGTATTCCTGTTTCGGGTCTTTTTGCGCGTAGCCGCGCAAGCCGATGCCTTGGCGTAAGTAATCCATGGCGGCAAGGTGCTCGCGCCATTGCGTATCCACCACTTGCAACACAACGCTGCGCTCGAAGTTGCTAAACACTTCATCGCCCACCAAATCTTTTTTGGCTTGGTATTCAGCGTCCACTTGCGCCAACACGCGCTCTTTCACCTCTTCGTTTTCCAGCGTGTTATCCGCTTTGAGCCAGCCTGAAACGTCCACATGAACGTTAAACTCGCCTGCCAATTTCGCCATCATGGCGGGGATGTCCCATTGCTCTTCCATGCTGTCGGCGGGCATGTACATATCCACGATGCCGCCAATCACGGTGGCGCGCCATTCTTGCAGCATTTCGCTGATGTCTTTGTTGCCCAGAATCTCGTTGCGTTGATGGTACAGCACGCGGCGTTGGTCGTTGGCTACGTCGTCGTATTCCAACACTTGTTTGCGCATATCAAAGTTGCGCCCTTCCACTTTGCGTTGGGCGTTTTCAATTTGGCGCGTCAAAATGTTGGCTTCAATCGCCACGCCCGGTTCGGGCGCAAGGCGATTGAGGATGGCGGCGGCGCGGTCAAGCGCAAACAGGCGCAATAGCGGGTCTTCAAACGACAGGTAGAAGCGGCTTGAACCCGGGTCGCCTTGCCGCCCGGCGCGTCCGCGCAACTGGTTGTCGATACGGCGGCTTTCGTGGCGTTCCGTGCCGATGATGTGCAAGCCGCCTGCGTCCACCACGGCTTGGTGTTCGGCTTCCCACGAGTCTTCCAAGGCTTGAATTTGCGCTTGTTTTTGCTCGTCTGTAAGCGATTCGTCGGCGCGGATGGCATCGGCTTGGTGTTGCACGTTGCCGCCCAACACGATGTCTGTACCGCGCCCTGCCATGTTGGTGGCGACGGTAATCATTTTGGGTTTGCCTGCTTGGGCGACAATCAGGGCTTCGCGCTCGTGTTCTTTGGCGTTCAATACGTTGTGCGGTAAGCCTTCGCGTTTGAGCAAATGCGACACGAGTTCGGAGTTTTCAATTGTGGTCGTGCCGACCAACACGGGCTGTCCGCGCTCGTAGCAGTCTTTGATGTCTTTGACAACGGCTTCGTATTTTTCTTCGGCGGTGCGGAAGATTTGGTCGTTGAAGTCTTTGCGTTGGATGGGCTTGTTGGTGGGGATGATGACGGTTTCCAAGCCGTAGATGGATTGGAATTCGTAGGCTTCGGTGTCTGCTGTGCCCGTCATGCCCGATAGTTTGGTGTAGAGGCGGAAGTAGTTTTGGAAGGTGATGCTGGCAAGGGTTTGGTTTTCTTTTTGCACTTCCACGCCTTCTTTGGCTTCTACCGCTTGGTGCAAGCCGTCTGACCAGCGTCGCCCGTCCATCAGGCGGCCTGTGTGTTCATCCACAATCACGATTTCAGGCTGCCCTTCTTCGTTGGGTTTCACCACATAATGCTGGTCAAGATGGAATAGGGTGTGGGCGCGCAATGCCGCCATCAGATGATGCATCAGCATGATGTTGTTTGAGGCGTAAAGCGATTCGTTTTCTTGCAGCAAGCCCAGTTGGGTCAAAATTTGTTCGGCGTGTTCGTGCCCTTGCTCGGAAAGCACCACTTGCATATTTTTCTCGTCCACCCAATAGTCGCCTTCGGGGCTGTCTTCTTTTTCTTGCGGCGTGAGATGAGCGGGCACTTGGTTCATGATTTGGTACAGCTCAACGTTGTCGTTGGCCTGCCCCGAAATAATCAGGGGCGTGCGCGCTTCGTCAATCAGGATGCTGTCCACTTCGTCCACCACGGCGAAGTTGAGCTCGCGTTGGACTTTGTTGTAGATGTCGTCCACCATGTTGTCGCGCAGGTAGTCAAAGCCGAATTCGTTGTTCGTGCCGTAGGTGATGTCGCTGCCGTAGGCTTGTTGGCGGTGGAACGAATCCATGTTGCTCAGAATAACGCCCACGCTCAATCCGAGGAAGTTGTAAAGCGGGCGCATGATGCCCGCGTCGCGCTCGGCAAGGTAGTCGTTCACGGTTACCACGTGCGCGCCTTTGCCCGACAGGGCGTTGAGATAAACGGGGAGCGTGCCCACGAGGGTTTTGCCTTCGCCTGTGCGCATTTCGGCGATTTTGCCGTCGTGCAGCACCATGCCGCCGATGAGCTGAACGTCAAAATGGCGCATGCCCAGCACACGCACGGAGGCTTCGCGGCACACGGCGAATGCTTCGGGGAGAATGTCGTCTAGGGTTTCGCCGTTGGCGAGACGTTGTTTGAATTCTGCGGTTTTGGCTTGCAGTTGTTCGTCGCTGAGGGCTTTAATTTGGTCTTCCAGGCTGTTGATTTTGGAGACGATTTTTCGGTAGTGTTTAAGCAATCGGTCGTTGCGGCTGCCGAAGATTTTTTTGGCGATTTTGGTTAGCATTGATGGGTTTCCTTTGTGCGTTTGGGTACGCTAGATTTGCGGCAAATGGGGCGGATTCTATCACATTTAGGCTGCCCATTTGGGGATGGGTAAGATGGGTTTAAAGCAAGCGGAGTGCAGAAATGCTGGGTTTAACGTTTCTTTACTCTTTGAGGCAGCCTGAAAATGGTGCGCGAATGGGTTGATTGGATGGCTGGCATTGTTGGGCTGGCTGTGCGCTGGCTTGCGTTTATGCTTATTATATTTATGCGCAATAGGCAGCCTGAAAATGGATAACGTGGCAACAATATGCCAAAGTGGATTTTCAGGCTGCCTATTGGCGTGTCTTGCAAAGCGCATGGGGTTGTGTGGCGTGGTGCGCGGCGCAACGCGCGAGAATGGCAAAAAGCGGTTTGGCAATTTTGCTGCGCGATACGGATTATTGCTGGCGTTTGGCAAGGTTTTCAGGCTGCCTTTGGGGCGTTATGTTGCGTTATTGGTTGTTTGGATGATTTTTTGCGGCATTTTTGCGTTGGCGCAAATTTTTTTGGGCTTGGGGGTAACTTGTTTTGTTAGTTTTCGTTAAAATGGGTTTGTAGTGAGTTGTAGTTTCTTTTTTTAACCATTTTTGTAAGGAGTTTCGTTATGCCTGTTAGTCATCAATTGCAACCGTTTGAGCAAGTGGATTTGGGGGATAAAAAGGATAGTTTGAAAGTGTTTGAAGAGGCAGTAATGAAATATCGCGGGGCGGTGTCGCAAGAGGATAACGACCGTGCGCCGTTGCCTGCGGATTATCCTTATGATGAGCGGATGAGCCGTCGGGTGTATGAGGCGGAAAAAGAGAAATTGCAGATTGAGCTGCTGAAAGTGCAAAGCTGGGTGAAAGACAGCGGGCAGCGGGTCGTGAGCTTGTTTGAAGGGCGCGATGCGGCGGGCAAAGGCGGCACGATTAAGCGTTTTATGGAGCATTTAAACCCGCGTGGCGCGCGCATTGTGGCGTTGGAAAAACCAACGGAAGTGGAACGCGGACAATGGTATTTTCAGCGTTATATTCAAAATTTGCCCACCGCGGGCGAGATGGTGTTTTTTGACCGCTCTTGGTACAACCGCGCGGGGGTGGAGCGTGTGATGGGGTTTTGCACGCCGCAGGAATATTTGTTGTTTATGCGCCAAACGCCTGAATTGGAGCGGATGCTGATTGATAGCGGCGTGCATTTGTTTAAATTTTGGTTTTCGGTGTCGCGCGAGGAGCAGCTTCGGCGGTTTGTGTCGCGCTATTCCGACCCGTTGAAGCATTGGAAACTGTCGCCCGTGGACGTGCAATCGCTTGACCGCTGGGACGCTTACACGGAAGCGAAAAACGCGATGTTTTTCCACACGCATAACAAAAATTCGCCGTGGGTGATTATTAAATCGGACGACAAAAAACGGGCGCGGCTTAATTGCATTCGCTACTTCTTATATGCGTTGGATTATCCCAACAAGGATTGGGACGCGATTGGCGAGCTGGATGAACATTTGGTGATGCAGCCCGATATGAACGCGGTGGCGCAAGAGCGCGGCTAGTTTTTAAAACGATGAGGCAGCCTGAAAAACCATTTTCAGGCTGCCGAATGATTTTCAGGCTGCCTTTGGGCTGTGCAACATTGATGCTTGGAAAATGGATAATCGATAGTGTGGCAAAAATGTTGTAAATAAGTCGTAAATTTGGGATGAGATATGCCAAGCAACTAAGTAGCGTTTGTTAATTTCTTGTATGATGCGCAAATTCTGTTATTCGTGTTTTAGAGTTTATAAACTACTGGTATACATTAAAATTTGTTTGTTAATACTCATTATCGTGTGCAAAACAAGGCGGCGCAAAGGGTTAATAAGCCAATCATTGATGTAAACCAAAATACGATAATCGTTGATTTTTGTTTTTTTAACGTAGGAAGTGTAATTATGAATAAAACGTATCGCGTTGTGTGGAATGAAAGCACCAACACTTGGGTGGCTGTGGCAGAAATTGCTACGGCGCGTGGTAAATCAGGGAAGGTTACAGCAGTTATTGCTGCTGCAACGACAGTTAGCGCATTGTTCGCGCAAACTGCTGCACAGGCAGAAAGTTTGAAATTGGGCAACACGGCGGTAGCATCTGGCAGCAATGCTATTGCGGTAGGTGTGGATGCGTCTGCTTCTAGTGAAAAAAGTATCGCAATTGGCGAGTCCACGAAATCGGGTGCTTTGCGAACTATTGCAATGGGTTGGAAAGCAGATGCATCAGGCGCTGATGCTGATGAAGCCATTGCTATTGGCGTTGATTCTGTATCAAGAGGGCGTCAAAGCGTGGCGCTAGGTTCTGCAACAGCAGCAATCGGCAACCAATCAACAGCCATTGGTAATAACAGTATCGCCAGAGGTAATTCTTCTATTGCGATTGGTGGGGATGATTTAAATAAAGTTTCCCAAGATGCTGCTGGAAATTGGAACCAATCAGCGACAGCACTTAAATACAAACAATTAACAGGCGATGATTTGATTCAAGACCCTGTTAATAAGCGATATATCTCTACTGAGGCAGGCAATGCTGCCGTGGCTTTGGGTGTGCAATCTTTTGCTAAGGGCGATTTGGCCACTACCGTGGGTACGCGTTCATCAGCAAATGAGGCGGCAGCCGTTGCGCTTGGCGCGGGGACGCATGCATCCAAGGAAAACTCTGTGGCATTAGGTGCGGGCAGTACAACTGCTACAAACGCAACCAAAGTGCTCAAAGCGCAAGTGGGCTCAATCACATACGGTGATGATACGGGGAATGCGTTTGCGGGCGGTAGAGCTATTGAAGCAGGCGACCAAGTGTCTATTGGTACTGCGGGCTATGAACGGCAGATTAAACATGTTGCACCTGGTGAAATTAACGCTTCTAGCACTGATGCCATCAATGGTAGCCAGCTCTACTATGTTACCAGTGGTTTGCAAACACAAATCGCCAATATTTCTCCAAGCGGAAATGGTGTCCATTTTTACCATGTAAACGGTCAAACCACCGATAACAACTACAACAACGATGGCGCAACAGGTACAGGCGCAATGGCTGCGGGTATCAATGCAAAAGCTCAGGGCGATAAGTCTATTGCTGTGGGCAGCGCAACAGTAGCAGCTGCATCTGCAAACGGTTCTCAATCGGAAGGCGCAGTTGCCATTGGTGATACTTCCTATGCAGCAGGTTCTCACGCTCTTGCGTTAGGGCAAAGCCGTGCAGAAGAAGAAAATTCTATCTCTCTTGGCTTTAATGCCCGTACTTCTGCTAAAAATGCAACGTCAATCGGCATGAATGCAGTTTCCAGTAAAGAATCAGGTATTGCTATTGGCAGTAGCGCAAATAGTGGTGCGGTGAGCAGTGTTGCCATTGGTCGCGACAGTTCTACAACTGCCGATGGCTCAGTGGCTTTGGGCTATGGTTCGCAAGCAACCCGTGCCGCAATCAACGCAACGAATGTTACAGCAACTTCTAATGCAACTGTGGCGAGCAATCAGGTTTATGCGTTGGATTCAACCAGCCAAACCGATAGAAACAACATTAAGGCGACTGTAAAAGGCACTGCGGGTGCGGTTTCTGTGGGTACGCAAAATGCGACTCGCCAAATCATCAACGTAGCCGCAGGTACGGAAGATTCCGATGCGGTAAACGTGGCGCAGCTGAAGTCTGTTGCCAATTTGGTGAAAGATACTGCGCCCACCCAAGTTGCCGCAGCCAACGGCAGCAAAATCACCGTAACCAACAAAGGCACACCCACTGCGCCTAACTACGAGTTAGATTTGAATGCCGATGCCAAAGGCAGCCTGAATAAAGCCGATACCGCCATGCAAAAATTCAAAGTGGCAACAGTTGCCGCTAAGGGTGGCACAGCTTCCGCAGGCGAAGAAGTAGGTAATGGTGAAACATTAACTTTCAAAGCAGGCGACAACGTAAGCATTGCTCAACAAGGCAAAGAAATCACCATTAACGCCACAGGCACAGGCGCAAGCAAAGTAGAAGCAGCTACAAACAGCCCTATTTCCGTAACAGGCACAGGCACAGCAACCGACCCCTACAAAGTTGGCGTAAACACCGTTGCACTGAGCAACACTACTACTGGCGCAGTAAATCTGCCTGCTGCAACCGATGCAGGCAAACTGGTTACCGCTAACGAAATCGCCAAAGCGATTAACAATTCAGGCTTTGTGGTTACTTCGGGCAAAACAGGCACAGGCGTAGTCAATGGCACAAGCCAAGAAGTCGTGAACCCTGGTGAAACCGTTAAATTCAATGCGGGCAATGGTATTCAAATTGACCAAAAAAATGGCGAATTTACCATTAGCAATATTGGCGGTTCAGGCAGCGGCACGCCTACCCAAGTTGCCGCAGCCAATGGCAGCAAAATCACCGTAACCAACAAAGGCACGGCTACTGCGCCCAACTATGAGCTAGATTTGAATGCCGATGCCAAAGGCAGCCTGAATAAAGCCGATACCGCCATGCAAA
>CAUQDE010000003.1:0-24006 GCA_963516425.1 uncultured Kingella sp. | reverse complement strand
GATTTTGCCGGCGCGGCCAAGCCCGATGTGGCGCGCGACCTGTATGACTATTTTTGCGCCCAATCCGCCGCGCGCATCGCCACGCAAACGGGCGAATTTGCGGCGGATATGCAGGTGTCGCTGGTGAACGATGGGCCGGTTACGTTTTGGCTGCAAGTATCGTAAACCGATTGGACGGGTTTGTTTCAGGCTGCCTTGGGTGCTATCGCTATCCCAAAGGCAGCCTGAAACGTTTGGCACAAGCCTAGCTTGCTTACGCTTATCGTTGCCGCCACGGCATAAAATGGTTTTTCAGGCTGCCCTAATCCCCCAGAGGCAGCCTGAAACCCCGCTGTAACCATCCTTCAAAAACGCCGTCAAAAGCAAAAATCCCCGCAGTAAACACGGTATAATCGCCACTTTCCCAAAGCAAAACAAGGATTCATTATGTCAGCCATCAAACGCGATTTAACGCGCATCCGCCATAACACCAAAATCGTGGCAACGCTGGGGCCGGGCAGCAACAACGTGGATTTGTTGCGCGATATGATTAGCATCGGCGGCGTGCACGTGGTGCGTTTCAATTTCAGCCACGGCACGCCCGAGTTTCACGAAGAAAACGCCAAAATCGTGCGCGAAGCGGCGCGGCAAGCCGGCTTGGAAGTGGCGATTATGGCGGATTTGCAAGGGCCCAAAATCCGCGTGTCCAAAATCGCCGGCGGCAGCATCCAAGTGGAAGCGGGCGAAAAACTGCTGTTTGATGCTGCGCTGGAAGGCGAGGGCACACGCGAGCGCGTGGGGCTGGATTACCGCGAACTGCCCAACGATGTGCAAACGGGCGATGTGCTGCTGCTGGACGACGGCTTGCTCACCGTTACCGTGGAAAAAGTGGTGGGCAGCGAAATCCACACCGTGTGCAACAACAGCCACACGCTCAAATCCAACAAAGGCATCAACAAGCAAGGCGGCGGCTTGTCGGCGGGCGCGTTCACCGAAAAAGATTTCCGCGATTTGAAAACGGCGGTGAAAATCGGCTGCGACTATTTGGCGGTGAGCTTTGTGAAAAACGCCGAAGACATGCACATCGCCCGCCGCGCCGTTGCCGAAGAGTGCGAAAAACTGGGCTTGCCGATTCAACCGGGCTTGGTATCCAAAATTGAACGCATTGAAGCGATTGAAAATTTGGACGAAATTATCGAAGCATCCGACGGCATTATGGTGGCGCGCGGCGATTTGGCGGTGGAAGTGGGCAATGCCGCCGTGCCTGCGCTGCAAAAACGCATGATTAAGCGCGCGCGCGAATTGCGCCGTTTCAGCATCACCGCCACGCAAATGATGGAATCCATGATTACCAACCCCGTGCCCACCCGCGCCGAAGTGAGCGACGTGGCGAACGCGGTGTTGGACGGCACAGACGCGGTGATGTGTTCCGCCGAAACGGCAGTGGGCGCGTATCCGTTTGAAACCGTGCGCCAGATGTCGCTGATTTGCGCGGCGGCGGAAAAAGAACAGGATACGCTGGTGGGCGTGGACGAACACGCGGTGAGCCATTCGGGTGAAATCACCCATGCGGTGGCCAGCGCGGCGGTGCACGTTGCCAAACAAGTGCGCGCCAAGGCGATTGTGGCGCTCACCGAGAGCGGTTCGTCGGCGTTTCATGTGAGCCGTTACGGCATTTTGATTCCGATTTACGCGCTCACGCCCAGCGAAAAAGCGCAACGCCGCATGGCGATGTATCGCGGCGTGCGCCCACTCAAACTGACCACCAGCAAAGACCACGAAACCGCGTTCACCGAGGTGGAAGCCTTGCTGCGCGAGCGCGGCGTGTTCCAAGCGGGCGAGCAATATGTGATTACCAGCGGGCGGCGCATGCGCGAAACCGGCAGCACCAATTCGCTGGAAGTGCGGACGGTGCGCGAATAAAGGCAAAGGCAGCCTGAAAACGGGCATTCGTTTTCAGGCTGCCGCATCTGTTTGATTTGAAGATAAATGAAAAAACAGGATGCCAATCGATGGGATGGGTTTAAGCCTCTCTTAAACCCGATTTCAGGCAGCCTGAAAACACACAAACCTTTATATCGGAAATCTCCATGAACAAAACAGTCTTAATCACAGGCTCCAACCGTGGCATCGGCAAAGCTGTCGCCCTAGCCCTTGCCCAAGACGGCTACGACATCGCCGTACACTGCCGCAGCCGCCGCGATGAAGCCGAAGCCGTTGCCGCGCAAATCCGCGAGATGGGCAGGCAGGCGCGCGTGTTGCAGTTTGACGTGTCCGACCGCGCCGCCTGCCGCGAGGTACTGACCGCCGATGTGGAGGCAAACGGCGCGTATTACGGCGTGGTGCTGAACGCGGGGCTGACGCGCGACAATGCCTTTCCCGCGTTTTCAGACGACGATTGGGACCGCGTTTTGCGTACCAATCTCGACGGCTTTTACAACGTGCTGCACCCCATCATCATGCCGATGATACGCCGCCGCCAAGACGGGCGCATCGTGTGCATGGCTTCCGTGTCGGGCATCACGGGCAACCGCGGGCAGGTGAATTACAGCGCGTCCAAAGCGGGCATCATCGGCGCGGCGAAGGCGTTGGCGGTGGAGCTGGCGAAGCGCAAAATCACGGTGAACTGCGTTGCCCCGGGGCTGATTGATACGGAAATCGTGGATGAAAACGTGCCCGTGGACGAAATTCTGAAAGCCGTGCCTGCCGCGCGGATGGGCACGCCCGAAGAAGTGGCGCACGCGGTGCGCTTTCTGATGGACGAAAAGGCGGCGTATATCACGCGCCAAGTGATTGCGGTAAACGGAGGTTTGTGCTGATGGAAACCAAGCGTGTTGTGATTACCGGCATCGGCGGCATTACCGCCTTCGGGCGCGACTGGGCGGGCATTCAGGCTGCCTTTAAAGCCGGAAAAAACGCCGTGAAACAGATGGATTGGCACGGGCGGTTTCCCGAATTAGAAACCCAGCTTGGCGCGCCGCTGCCCGATTACGCCCCGCCCGCGCATTGGACGCGCAAGCAGCTCCGCAGCATGGGGCGCGTGTCGCAGCTTTGCGTGGATGCGGCGGAGCAGGCTTTGCAGGATGCCGGCCTGCTTGGCGACGAAACGATTAAAAACGGCAAAATGGGCGTGGCGTGCGGCTCGTCGGTCGGCAGCACCAAAGACATCGGCGATATGGGCGAGCTGCTGCTCATGGGCACGTCGCGCAATTTCAACGCCAACACTTATGTGCGCATGATGCCGCACACCACCGCCGCCAATGTCGGCATCTTTTTCGGGCTGACGGGGCGGATTATCCCTACGTCCAGCGCGTGTTCCTCGGGCAGCCAAGCCATCGGCTACGCCTACGAAGCCATCAAATATGGGTTGATTGACACCATGCTGGCAGGCGGCGGCGAAGAGTTTTGCCCCTCGGAAGTGTATGTGTTTGACTCGCTCTACGCCGCCAGCCGCCGCAACGGCGAACCCGAGCGCACCCCGCGCCCCTATGACGCAGGGCGCGACGGCTTGGTTATCGGCGAGGGCGCAGGCATTTTTGTATTGGAATCGCTGGAACACGCGAGGGCGCGCGGTGCCAAAATCTACGCCGAAATCATCGGCTACGGCGCAAACAGCGACGGCAGCCACGTTACCCAGCCGCAAAAAGACACCATGCAAAAATGCATGGAACTCGCCCTCAAAGACGCAGGCATCTGCCCCGAACAGGTCGGCTATGTGAGCGGACACGGCACGGCCACCGAAAAAGGCGACATCGCCGAAACCCTCGCCACCGAAGCCGTGTTCGGCTTTGTGCCCATGAGTTCGCAAAAAAGCTACCTCGGACACACGCTGGGCGCGTGCGGCGCGCTGGAAGCATGGTTCGCCGTGGAAATGATGAACAGCGGCTGGTTCGCGCCCACCGTCAATCTGGACAACATCGACCCGCACTGCGGCAAAGTCGATTACATCACCGGCGATGGGCGGGAAATAGAAACGGACTATGTGGTCAGCAACAATTTCGCTTTCGGCGGCGTGAATACCTCGCTGGTGTTGAAACGCTGGCGTGGGTAAACAGCAGTCGGCAGCCTGAAAACTGATTTTCAGGCTGCCGATTGGTTTTCAGGCTGCCTGAAAGCGGGTTCGCACTCCGCCAAGCGAAAACGCACCGCCGCGCCCGCCCCGCGCCAAACACACGCCAAAACCATATTGCCCGCCAACACGCGCTCCACGCCCTGCCAGCCGGTTTGCCCGTCCACGCGCCAGCCCGTTTTTTCGCCGCCGACGATGTCATAGCCCACGCGCCGCATATCCGCGGGAAAATCCAAGCCTGCCGCCTTAACCAAGGCTTCTTTGCTGCACCATAAGCGGTAAAACGTTTCAGGCTGCCAACCGCATCCGCGCAAATACGCGCGTTCCTCCCCGCTGCACACCCATTCGCACAACGCTGCGAAATCGCGCGGTTTCATCACTTCCATATCCACGCCCGCCGCAATCGGCGCATCGGCGCACAACACCGCCGCGTTGCCCGCGCTGTGGCTCAGCGACACCACGGGCAAAGCCGCCCGCTGCTTTAACGCGCGGCTGACCCGCCAGTCCAACCGCGTTTCCAGTTGCGGCGATTGCGCCAAGCGGCGGGCATCTTCGGGGCTTAACAAGGCGCGGTCGTATTCATGCGCGATGGCGCGCGTGCCCACCAAACAAATCAAATCGGTCATATTAAAAAACCACCGCCAAGCGGTGGTTGCATGAAAGCAATCAGTGATAGCTGCCTTTTAGCACGACATAGCTGTGGAAGGTGCCCACATGGCATTCGTATTCGTTGCCGCCTTTGACCCGACGGTCGTAAAAGCTCACCAAGCGGATGGCGCGTTTGTTGCGGCGTTGCGCAGTGGATTGGAAGCGTTTGACCGCGTTGAGGAAAGCGCGTTGGCAGGTTTCGTCCGTTGATTTGCCTGTGGCGTTGGCGCTTTGGCGCGACACGTTGGTTGAGCTGCCTGTGCTGCCATAGGACACGCGGACGGACGGGTCTAACACTTCGCGCGCTTCGGCGGAATTGAGCACGGCAGAGGCTTTACACATATAGGCATCGTTTTTGCCCTTGCCCGCAACCGAGCCGATGCTGCGGCAGATGGTTCCGCTGGCGGGTTGGGCGGCAGCGCGGTGCTCAACTTGCGGGGCAGGGCGGCCGGTTTCATGCTCCGCCGCTGCGGCAGGCTCGCCTTTGGATGCGCAAGCAGACAGGGCTACGGCGGCAGACAACAGCAAAACTCGGGAAATACGGACAGTCATAAGCGTCTCCTAAAACAGGGTTGAATGTTAAGGTTGGTAAACGTGGCAATTTTAACGTATCCGTTTGTATTTGTATATCAATTCGTTTTTTTGAGCGCGTTGGGTTTGCCTTTCTTTGCAAAAATTTCTACAATGTTTGCACCTTGCTGCTTTTTAAACGGAAATCTTTTTATAGATTAAATGGATAGCGTGTATATCTTGCCAAATGCCGCTTGCGCCGCGATGCACCGCCCAAACCGTTTGCCACGAGAGGCAGTCTGAAACCATTCTCGTCCAACCCGTTTGCTTCTTCCCGCTTCTCATGCCCCTGCTCACCGAAATCCTCTCGCCCGACCTGCCGCAAAACGACCTTATCGCCGCCCACCCCGATTGGACACGGGCGGACTTCAACCGCACGGTATTCGCGCTTTCAGGCAGCCTGAAAACGGCAGGCATCCAATCTGCCGCGCTGTGGTTCGACGATGCCGCGCTGTTTGCCTGCGCGGTGTTGGCGGCTTGGCACGCGGGCGCGCGGGTGTTGCTGCTGCCGAATACGGCGCGGGAAAACATCGGCTGGGGCGAAACGGCGGATATTTTTCTCACCGACAATCTGGTTCACCAACAAGCATGGCATCTGCCCGAATGCCTCGCGCAAGCGCAAAGGCAGCCTGAAAACGGCAGGCAGCCTGAAAACTGGTCCGTTCCCGCCGATGCCGAAGCGCATTTGAAAACATCGGGTTCCAGCGGCAACGCGCAAATCATCATCAAAACCGCCGCCCAGATGCAGGCGGAAGCGCAAACGCTTGCCGCTGCCTTGCCTTTCGGGCGCAACGGCGAAGCCGTTATCGGCAGCGTGTCGCCGCAGCATCTGTATGGCTTCACTTTCCGTTTTGCACTGACGCTCACAATGGGCTGGACGATGGAGCGCGTGCAGGCGGTGTACCCCGAAAACCTGCTCGCCGCCACGGCAGCGCACCGCCAAGCGGTGTGGATCGCCAGCCCCGCCGTGCTCAACCGCTTGGGCGAAGGTCGCGACCCGCGCGTTTTGCAAAAGGTGGCGGGCATCGTGTCGGCGGGCGGCGCGCTGCCCGAAGCCACGGCAAACGCCTTGGCAGGCTGCGCCATGCGCCCGTTTGAAATTTACGGCAGCACCGAAACGGGCGTGATTGCCTCGCGCCGGCATCAGCAAACATGGCAGCCGTTTGACGGCGTGTCGTTCGGGCAGGATGCGGAGGGCGCGTTGTGGGCGGATTCGCCTTGGTCGGGCGGGCGTTTCCAAACCGCCGATTTGGTTGAGCGCACGCCCGATGGCGGCTTTCTGCTGCTGGGGCGCAAAGACCGCATCATCAAATTTGAAGACAAGCGCGTTTCGCTCACGCAAATCGAACACAGTCTGCTGCAACACGAATGGATTGCCGACGCGCATTGCGCCCTGCATCCGCAGCAACGCCGCATCGCTGTGTGGGCGGCCTTAAACGCCGCAGGTATCGCCGCCCTGCGCGAACACGGGCGGGCGGCGGTTGCCGACGCGCTCAAACGCCATCTCGCCGCCGCGCAAGACAAAACCGCCCTGCCGCGCTATTGGCGTTTTGCCGACACCCTGCCGCGCAACGCGCAGGCAAAAATCGCCGCCGCCGATTTTCAGGCTGCCTTCACCGCGCCGCAAACCGCGCCACAATGGCATGAAACCGAGCCGAACGTGTTCGCAGGGCGGGTGCCGTTGGATTTAACCTATTTTGGCGGGCATTTTGCCTCGTTTCCGTTGGTGCCGGGCGTGGTCGAGCTGCAATGGGCGCGCGATTTGGCTGCGCGTTATCCGTGGGGCAGGCAAAGCGTTGCGCGGGTGGAAAACCTGAAATACCAGCAGTTTATCCGCCCGCACGACGAGGTGTCTGTCGCGCTGCAATACGATGCCGGAAAAAACAAGCTCACATTCAAAATCACCGGCAACGGCAAGCCTTGCGCGGCGGGACGGATTGTGTTTGCGGCAGCCTGAAAACGCCAACCTTATTCCCCAAACCAAAAGGAAAACCGATGAAACTTTTCCCCGCATTAGAACAACGCTATTCGCAAGAACACCAAACCGCAGGCGAAGCGCAGCGGCTCGCGCAGGAAATCGCCTTTGCGCCGATTGTGTTCCAAGTATCGCGGCTGATGTTGAAATACGGCATTTTTGAGCTGCTGAACCAGTCGTCCGGCGGGCTCACGCAAGACGAAATCGCCCGGCAGGCAGGCATTAGCGCATACGCCGCGCAGGTGCTGCTTGAAGCCTCGCTCTCCATCGGCACCATCCACACCCGCGACAACCGCTTTTTGCTCAGCAAAGCGGGCTGGTTTTTGCTGAAAGACAAAATCGCACAGGTCAATATGGATTTCGTGCAGGAAGTCTGCTATCAGGGCATGTTTGATTTGGAAAAAACGCTGGCAACCGGCAAACCCGAGGGGCTCAAAGTGTTCGGCAACTGGGCGACTATTTACGAAGGGCTCTCTTCGCTGCCGAGTGAAACGCAGAAAGCATGGTTCGGCTTTGACCATTTTTATTCGGACAGCGCGTTTCAGGCTGCCTTGCCGATTGTGTTCGCCCGCCCCGTTCGGCGGCTGTTGGATGTGGGCGGCAACACAGGGCGCTGGGCATTGAAATGCGTGGCGTTTGATGAGCGCGTGAACGTAACCATTATGGATTTGCCGCAGCAGCTTGTTTTAATGAAACAGGCCACGCACGGCAAAATAGGCGCGGAGCGCATCCACGGACACGCCGCCAACCTGCTGGACGAAAACGTGCTGTTCCCAACGGGCTTTGACGCCATCTGGATGAGTCAGTTTTTGGATTGCTTTTCGGAAGACGAAGCCACCGGCATCTTGCGTCGCGCCGCCCAAGCATTAAACGAGCATGCCAGCGTGTACATTATGGAGCCGTTTTGGGACAGGCAACGCTACGAAACCGCCGCCTACTGCCTCACGCTCACCAGCGTTTATTTCACCGCCATGGCAAATGGCAACAGCAAAATTTTCCACTCGGAAGATCTCACGCGCTGCGTGCGCAATGCGGGCTTGGAAATCGCCGAAGTCTTTGACGACATCGGCGTGGGGCACAGCATTTTGCGCTGTGTGAAAGCAAAACCATGAACCTCCTCGCCCTTATCCCGCACTACAACCACCCTAGCACCGTGGGCAGCGTTGCCCATGCCCTGCGCGATTTCGGTTTAGATGTATTGATTGTTGATGACGGCTCGCGCGAAGACTGCCGCCCCGTGCTGCAAAATTTGCAGGCAGACGGCATTCGCGTGCTGTTCCGCGAGCGCAACGGCGGCAAAGGCGCGGCGGTGAAAACAGGCTTGCAATACGCCGCCGAGCACGGCTACACCCACGTTTTGCAAGTGGATGCCGACGGGCAGCACAACCTTGCCGACACGCCCCAATTCATCGCCGCCGCGCAAAGGCAGCCTGAAAACGTAATTTGCGGCGAACCGCAATACGGCGACGACGCGCCCAAAGCGCGGCTCTACGGGCGCAAAATCACCGATTTTTGGAACATGCTGCACACATGGTCGCGCGACATCAAAGATGGCATGTGCGGCTTTCGGCTCTATCCGCTGGCGGCAACCATTGCCGTGGTGCGCGAAGAGCGGCTGGGCAATCGCATGGATTTTGACACCGAAATTTTGGTGCGCCTGTATTGGCGCGGCGTGAAGCCCGTTTGGATACCGACTGGCGTGCGCTACGCGCAAGACGGCGTGTCGCATTTTCGCGCATGGACAGATAACGCCTGCATCAGCAAAATGCACGCGCGGCTGTTTTGCACGATGCTGTGGCGGCGCATCACAGGCAGCCTGAAACTATGAAACCGCCGCATTCACACCATTGGGCGGCGCAGCAAGAGCGCGGCAACCGCCTGTTTCTGGCGCTGACCACGCTGATGGTGCGCTATTTGCCCGTATGGCTGCTGAACCCCTGCATCGGCTTGGTCGTGTGCTATTTTTACGCCACTGCCCCGCGCATGCGCCGCCATGTGCGCCGCTATCAAACCCGCCTGCTTGCCGCGTTTCCCCAGCTTGCCCTGCCGCGCATGGCGCATTTTCGCCAATTTACCGCGTTCGGCGTGGCGATTTGCGACCGTTTTGCCGTGTGGCAGCGCAAAATCCGCTACGCCGATTTGGTGGTGGAAGACCCCGACGGCGTGTCGGATATGGTGGACAGCGGCGGGCGCGGGCAGATTTTCGCCTGCTCGCATCTGGGCAACACCGAAATCTGCCGCGCCTTGGTGGACCACCATCAGGGTTTCAAGCTCAACGTGCTGGTGCACAGCCAGCACGCGCAGGCGTTTAACGAAGCGTTGGAAAAAGCCGGCGCCGACCGCATCCAAATGATACAGGTTACGAATTTGGATTCCGCGCTGATGATGGAGCTGAACCGCCGCATCGACGCGGGCGAATGGCTTGCCATTGCCGCCGACCGCGTGCCCGTGCGCGGCGAAAAAACGGTTGTGGTGCGGTTTTTGGGACACGCTGCGCCCGTGCCGCAAGGCGCTTGGCTGTTGGCGGCATTGCTCAAAACGCAAGTGAACACGCTGTTTTGCATGAAAGAAAACGGGCGCTATCATTTGAAACTGCGCCGTTTTGCCGACACGGCAGGCTGGTCGCGCGGCAACCGCCAAGCCCAAGTTGCCGCCGCCGCGCAACAATTTGCCGATGCCATGGCGCAGGAATGCGCGAAAAACCCGCTGCAATGGTTTAATTTTTACGATTTCTGGGGCGATGAGGCAGCCTGAAAACAAGGAAAACCACCATGAAAAAACACGTCTACTGCCGCCACAGCCACGAGCTGGAAGTGCCCTTTTTTGACGTTGATGCCATGCACATCGTGTGGCACGGCAATTATGTGAAATATCTGGAAGTCGCCCGCTGCGCGTTTCTCGCCGGCATCGGCTACGACTACAACGAAATGGCGCGGCAGGGCTACGGCTGGCCGATTGTGAAAATGGATTTCAAATACGTCCGCCCCGCTCGGTTCGGGCAGCGCATCCGCGTGGACATGGCCATCGTGGAAATTGAAAGCTGCCTGCGCATTGACTACACTATCCGCGACGCACAAAGCGGCGAAACGCTCACCCGCGCCGCCACCACCCAAGCCGCCGTGTCCATGGAAACGGGCGAAATGCAGTTTCAAACGCCCGAAAGCTGGCTAAACGCCGTGCGCCGGCATCCCACTTTTCAGACTGCCTGAATCCGCTTAATCCCATCATCCAATCAAGAAACCGCAATATGAAAAAATACCTTTTCTCTATCGGCATCGCGTTTGCCGCGCCTGCGCTGTGGGCATTCTCCCTCGCCAATCTAACGCAAACGCTGCAAAAACCCGCCAACGTGCAAGGCGCGTTTACCCAGCAGCGTTATCTCAAATCGCTGTCCAAACCGATGACCACGCAGGGCAAATTCGTCCTGATTCCCAAAAAAGGGCTGCTGTGGCAAATGGAAAAACCGTTTGCAACCACCTTGCGCGTGCGCGCAGACGGCATCATGCAATGGACGGGCAGCGCGTGGGTCAACCCCAACGCCAGCAAGCTCGGTCAAAACCGCCAAATCCAGCTTTTTTTGGATTTGCTCGGCGGCAACACGCAAGGCTTGGAAAAACAGTTTGACCTCGCCCTCAGCGGCACGGAACAGCAATGGACGCTGCAACTGACCCCGAAAACCGCGATTACGCGCCAAATTTTCACCCGCATCGGCATCAGCGGCGACACGGTCGTGCGCAAAATCCAATTGGACGAAAAACAGGGCGACCGCACCGTGATGCAGTTTGAGCAAATCCAAACGGGCAAACCGCTGGGCGAATTTGCCAAAAGCGCGCTGTAAATCAAGCCAAAGGCAGCCTGAAAGCCGCTTTTTTGACTTTCAGGCTGCCTTTCATTTAAAAAACCGCACATAAAAGCTATAATTCAACACTTTGCCTCCGCATCCCCCGCCATGACCGTCCCAAAAGTTTTAATCGTTTACTATTCCCAAACAGGGCAGCTGAGCGCGCTGGCGCAATATTTTGCCAAGCCGCTGCAACAGGCGGGCGTAGTTACGGATTGCGTGCCGCTTGTGCCGCAGCAGCCTTATCCTTTCCCGTGGCGGTTTTGGCGGTTTTTTGACACCTTTCCCGAAACCGCGCATCTGCGCCCCGCGCCCATCGAGCCGCCGCAGATTCCGCACGATGATTACGATGCCGTGGTGATTGCCTACACCGTGTGGTTTCTCGCGCCCTCGCAGCCCATCACCGCTTTCCTGCAACGCCCCGAAACCCGCCGCCTGCTGGCGGGCAAACCCGTGATTACGCTCATCGGCTGCCGCAATATGTGGCTTGCCGCGCAGGAAAAAATGAAAACGCTGCTCGCGGCAAACGGCGCGCAACTTGTCGGCAACATCGTGAAAACCGATGCCTGCGGCACGGCAGCGAGCTTCGTTACCACGCCCGCATGGCTGCTCACGGGCAACAAACGCTATTTCCGCAGCCTGCCCGCCGCAGGCATCGCCGAAAACGAGCTGGCAGACGGCGCGCGTTTCGGCGAAAAATTGCGCGATGCCCTGCTGGCAGGCGCGCCGCTCGACGAAACGCTGTTTCAAAACATGGGCGCGGCGCGGGTGGACGAAAAACTGATTTTCAGCGAAAAAGCCGCATCCCGCAGCTTTTACCTGTGGGGCAGGCTGCTGATGGCGGCGGGGCGCGTGTCGCCGCTGCTGCGCCGCGCGCTGCTGGCGGTGTACATCGTGTTTCTGATTACGCTGATTCTGACCGTTATCCCCATCAGCATCGTGCTGAAAAAACTACTGCATCCGCTGCTCAAACGCCGCCTTGCCCAAGCCAAACACCATTATGCCCAACCATCGGGCGAATGATTTTCCGTTTCAGGCTGCCTCAAAATACAGGCAGCCTGAAAACCATATAGCCCTGCTAAGATGCGTTGATAACCAACAGCCCATCGGCAGCCTGAAACCCCTTGTTTGCACACCAATATGACCAACGAAGTCTATCTTACCTGCACCGCCGCCTTCCTGCCCAACGCCCCCGTTTCCAACGACCAAATGGAAGCCGTGCTCGGCATGGCGGGCGGCATTCCCTCGCGCGTGCGCCGCATGATTTTGCGCGCCAACGGCATCATCGCGCGCCACTACGCCATCGACCCCGAAACCCGCGCCGCCACCCACACCAACGCCGAACTCGCCGTCGAAGCCCTGCGCCGCCTGCCCGCCGAAGCCCGCGATGCCACCTGCCTTGCCTGCGCCACATCCTATCCCGACCAAACCATGCCGGGGCACGGCGTGATGGTGCACGGGCTCAGCGGTTTGCCGCCGTGCGAAACCGTTTCGCTGGCAGGCGTGTGCGTTTCGGGCATGGCAGCGATGAAATACGCCTACCAAGCCGTGAAAACGGGCGAACACGCCGCCGCCATCGCCGTTGCCTCGGAAAACGCCTCCGCCATCATGCGCGGCGAAATCTTCCAAAGCGAAACCGATTTCAGGCTGCTGCACCACGCCACGCCCGAAATCGGCTTTGAAAAAGACTTCCTGCGCTGGATGCTTTCCGACGGCGCGGGCGCGGCACTGCTTGCCGACCGCCCCGTTGCCGGCAGCCTGAATTTTAAAATCCATTGGATAGAACTGTTGTCCTACGCCAACGAAATGCCGCCCTGCATGTATGCCGGCGCAGAAATCCGCGACGGCGCGTTCCACGGCTGGAAAACCGTCGGCGCAGACGAGCGCGCGCAAAGCAGCATCATGGCGGTGAAGCAGGACGTGAAGCTGCTCAACGAACACATCATCCCCTACACCATAGAAAAACCGCTGGTGCAAATCATCGCCAAACGCAGCCTGAAAACCGAAGACATCGACTGGTTCCTGCCGCATTACTCGTCGGGCTTTTTCCGCGACAAAGTCGCCGCAGGGCTGGCCAACGCAGGCTTGCCGATTGCGCAGGAAAAATGGTTCACCAACCTTGCGGCAAAAGGCAACACCGGCTCGGCTTCCATTTACATCATTCTGGAAGAATTCATGCGCCGTTTCCCCGTTGAGCGCGGGCAGAAAGTGCTGTGCTACATCCCCGAGAGCGGGCGGTTTTCCACTTGTTTCATGTTGTTGGAGGCAGCCTGAAAATGGACATCGACGACATCCCCCAAGATCAAAGCGAAAGCTACGGCGGACACAAAAAAATCATCTACGGCACGCACGGCGGGCATTACCAAGCCGCCACCAGCAGCGGCTGGGCAGACGAAGCCTACGCCACCGCGCTTGCCGTGCACGAACTGGACGCGCAAACCGAAGCCGCCCGCGCCGCCGTGTTGCGCGGCGAATTTTCCCCGCTGTATTACCAGATGTACCGCGCCCGCCACGACGTTGCCAGCCTGGCCGCCGCCGCAGGCTTCTGGCAATGGCAAACGCGCCGCCACCTGCGCCCCGATGTGTTTGCCAAGCTGCCCGCGCGCGCGTTGCAGCAATACGCCGACGCACTCAACCTCAGCGTAGAACAGCTCAAACAAACCGATTAACCGTTTCAGGCAGCCTGAAACCTTCGAGATCCTTTATGACCGATTTCCCCCACCAGCACACCGCCCATTGCGAAAGCGGCGTGATGTCCACCCTGCTCAACCACAGCGGCTACCCGCTCAACGAAGCACTCGTTTTCGGCATCGCCCATGCGCTCACCTTCGTGTGGCTGCCCGTTGTCAAACTTAACGGCATGCCGCTGGTTTCCTACCGCTGCCCGCCGCGTAGCATCATCAAACGCACCAGCCGGGCGCTCGGGCTGAAACTCAGCGTGCAGAAATTCGCCCGCCCCGAAGAAGGCAAAGCCGCGCTCGACAACGCTCTGGCCGCAGGCAAACTCGCAGGTTTGCAAACCTCCGTTTTCTGGCTGCCCTATTTCCCGCCGCAGATGCGCTTCCACTTCAACGCCCACAACCTCTTGGTGTACGGCAAAGACGGCGGTGATTATCTGATTAGCGACCCCGTGTTTGAAAGCGTGCAGCGTTGCCCAAGCGACGATTTGCAGCGCGCCCGCTTTGCCAAAGGCGCGCTCGCCGCCAAAGGCATGATGTACACCTTGGACAGCCAAAGGCAGCCTGAAAACATCCAAGCCGCCCTGCCCGCCATCATCCGCCGCGCCATCCGCAAAAACGCCCGCCATATGCTCGCGCCCGTGTTTTTCGTCGGCGTAAAAGGCATCCGCACCGTCGCCCAAACCATTGAAAAACTGCCCGCCAAACACAACGCAAAATACCAAAAACTCTTTCTCGGCCATCTGGTGCGGATGCAGGAAGAAATCGGCACCGGCGGCGCAGGCTTCCGCTACATCTACGCCTATTTTCTGGAACAGGCGGCGCAAATCTGCGGCGAACCCGCTTTTCAGGCTGCCTCGGAAACCATGACCGCCATCGGCGACCAATGGCGGCAATTTGCCGCCCTGTGCGTCAAACAATGCAAAAAGCCGTCTGAAAACGGCTGCGCCGAAATCGCCGCCTTCCTGCGCGGGATTGCCGATAAAGAAGAAGCGTTGTGGCGGGAGTTGAAACGCAAAGCAGCCTGAAACGAGCCGCTCCATGATTCAAATCCAATCCCTCTCCCACCACTACCCCCGCGCCGCCGCGCCCGCGCTCGATAATGTGTCGTTTGACATTGCCGATGGCGAATGCTTGGGGCTGCTCGGGCACAACGGCGCGGGCAAAACCACGCTGATGTCGTTGCTGGCGGGCTTGCAGCCGGTGCGCCACGGTGCGGTTTTGTTTGACGGCAAACCGCTGCACCGCCTTTCCCGCGCCGAGCGGCAGAAAATCGGGCTGGTGCCGCAGGATTTCGCGTTTTATCCGCAGCTTTCGGTGTGGGACAACCTGCTGTTTTTCGCCTCGCTTTACAAAATGCGCGATAAGAACAAGCTGCGCGGTCTAATAGAACAGGCGGGCTTGCAGGAACACGCGCACAAAGCCGCCAAGCATCTTTCGGGCGGGCTGAAACGCCGTCTGAACTTTGCCGTCGGGCTGGTCAACGCGCCGCAGCTGGTGTTTCTCGACGAGATTACCGTGGGCATCGACCCGCAGTCGCGCCGCTTTATTTTGGACAGCGTGGCGGATTTGACGCGGCAGGGGGTAACGGTGGTGTACACCTCGCACTATCTGCCCGAAATTGAGCAGCTTTGCAGCAAAATTGCGCTGCTGCAACACGGGCATCTGGTGTATCAGGGCAGCCTGAACGAGCTCTTAAACGCGCAGGCGCAAACCGTGCGCTTTATCACCGAACCCATGTTGCAGCCTGAAACCCTAGCCATGCTCCAAGCCGCGCCGCTGGACAATCGCGGCATGATGCAAACGCAGCAAGACGCGGCGGCGGTGTATGCGGCGTTGCAGCAAAGCGGCACGCAAATTCGCTATTTCCAGCAGGGACACGGCTCGCTGGAAGCGTTTTATTTGGACTTTTTGCGCCGCGAAACGGAACAGCCATGATTGCCGCCTCCCTTGTTAAAGAATTGAAACTGCTCAGCCGCGACCTGCACGGTTTGGCGGTTTTGTTCGTGATGCCGATTACGTTTATGCTGATTATGTCGGTCGCGCTGAGCCGCGATGCCGACCCGCACCACGGCAGCCGCATCGCGCTGGTGGGCGTTGCAGACGACGCGGTCAATAAGCAGTTTGCCGCCGGTTTGGCAAAAGACGATATTCAGGTAACCCTGATGCAGCCTGAAAAACTCGACGACGCGCAAAGCGGTTTGCACGACTGGCGTTTCCAACTGGTTTTGCACAATCCCAACCGTGCCGCCGACAAGCTCGCCGACAGCAAACCCTTGCAGGTTTATGTCGCGCCCGATACCGAGCCTTCGTGGCTGGCGGCGGTGAAAGGCGTGTTGCAGCAGCATTACACCGAAACCCGCATCAATGCCTATTTTGACAACAGCGGCATCACAATCGACAACAAAAAACTGCCCGCCGCCATCCGCCAAGACATCCAAAAGAAAATAGACGAAAAAAACGCCGAACAGCTTGATGCCGTCAGCGCGTTTTTGGGCAAACCGATGCTGGAAGAGCACTACCTGAGCGCGGGCAGCGGCGCGGTCGCCAAGCCCAACGCCGTGCAGCACAGCGTGCCCGCTTGGCTGATTTTCGGTATGTTTTTCATCATGATACCGCTGTCCAACGTGATGGCTTTGGAGCGGCAGACCAATACGATTACGCGGCTGCGGCTGGCGCGTGCGGGCGCGGCGGGGCTGATTGCGGCGAAACTCGTGCCGTATTTTCTGATTAACCAGTTGCAGTTTGCCGGCATGCTGCTGCTCGGGCGTTACCTGCTGCCCGAAATCGGCGTGAGCGCATTGATGTTGAACGGCAGCCTTGCGCCTTACGCGCTGTTGTCTGCCGCCGTATCCGCCGCCGCGCTCGGCTACGCGCTCTTCATCAGCGTGTGCGCCAAATCCACCGAACACGCCGTGGTGCTGGGCGGCGGCGGCATTATCCTGATGGCGGCGCTCGGCGGCATTATGGTACCCGCCCATGTGATGCCCGAAACCATGCAGCACATCACTTGGGTGTCGCCGATGGCATGGGGCTTGAAAGCGTTTCAGGCGCTGTTGCTCAACCGCAGCGGTTTGCACGGCATCTCGCCTTATCTCGCGCTGTTGGCGGGGTTTGCAGCCGTGTCGCTGGCGGCGGCGGTGTGGGTGTATCAAAGGCAGTTGCGGACGCAGGTTAGGTTTTGAACGGTTTTTTAGGTTTCAGGCTGCTTGAAAGGTCGTCTGAAAGCCCGTAGGTCGGGCATTGATGCCTGACAAACATGGGCGAATTTAAAAAAACGTCGGGCATCAATGCCCGACCTACAAATTCAGAATTTGTTGAAACCATTGATTATTAACGCCAACTCCGTTTTCAGGCTGCTGCACATCACAATTTAGAAAGGACAACCGTGAATTCTGTTGAAATTTACTGCCTCGTTTACCACAACTACACCGCGCTTGATTTAATCGGTCCGGCGGATTTTCTCGGGCGAATTCCCAATGCCGCGCTGCATTATGTGTCGTCAAACGGCGGCAGAATACGCAGCGGCGCGGGCTTTGTGATGGAAACCGAAACCTGCCTGCCATTGCCCGCAGGCTCGGTTTTGCTTGTCCCCGGCGGCATGGGCACGCGCACGCTGGTGTCCGACAACGCATTTTTGCAGATGCTCGCCGCGCGTGTGCGCGAAGCAAAATGGTGTCTGTCGGTCTGCACAGGCTCGGCGTTGCTGGCGGCGGCGGGTTGTTTGGACGGACGCTCGGCAACGTCCAACAAAAAAGCCTTTGGCTGGGCAAGCAGCTTTGGTAGCGGCGTGGATTGGAAAGCAACGGCACGCTGGGTAGCAGACGGAAAATTCTACACATCATCAGGCGTAGCGGCAGGCATGGACATGGCTTTGGGCTTCATCGCCGACCAATACGGCGAAAACTTGGCGCGGCAGATTGCCAACGATACGGAATACGCCCGCCAAACCGATGCCGAACAAGATGATTTCGCTGCATTGCACGGCTTGGGCAAATTTTAGCTTTTGCAAAAATTTCAGGCTGCCCATTTCTCCCAACCTTAATCCAGAAAGCCCACCCATGCCCTACACCTTCACCCTCGCCCCCGAAGTCCTGGAAACCGAATTAAAAAAACTCATCTTGCAGGAAGCCGACAAAACCGATGTGATTGACCTGCCCGATTTTTCAGACGACCTGATGCTGTTCGGCGATGCCAGCCCCATCGGCTTGGATTCGCTGGACGCACTGCAAATCAGCGTGGCGTTGCAGCAGCATTTCGCCGTGCGCCTGCAAGGCGACCGCATGGTGCGCAAACACATGATGTGCGTGCGCGATTTGGCAGCGTTTGTCCGCGCGGAGCATGGCGCATGACGTGGCTGTGCGGCATGGCGGCAACCAGCGCGGCAAACCCGCAGCGCGCTTTCAGGCAGCCTGAAACCATAGATTTCACCTTTTTGGGACAGCCGCAGCGCGCCCGATACTACCGCGCCTTCGCGTCCGACAGCCTGTCCCGCGCCGAGCTTGCCGACACCGCCGAGCAGCACCTGCGCCGCGCCGCCGAAAACGCAGGCTGGCCGTCTGAAAGCTGGCACACCGCGCCCGTTTTCATCGCATCCAGCGCGTATCTCATTTCTGAATACGAAAACCGCCGCTTGGTGGGCGAACCCCATGCGGGACACCATCTGCTCTACCTTTCAGACGACCTTTCCCGCCGCAGCGGCAACCGCAACATCTTCAACACCGCCACCGCCTGCACCTCGTCTGTCCACGCCCTGATGCAGGCGCACCGCTTTCTCGCGCACGGGCTGGCAGAACGCGCGTTTGTGCTGGGCATAGAAAACCTCAACCGCCTCACGCTCTTGCATTTCCACAGCCTCGGCTTGTTTGCAGACGAATACCGTCCCTTCGGCGGCAACGGCTTGATATTGGGCGAAGGCGCGGCAGCATTGGCATTGTCCGCCGGTGCGCCGCCGCAGAAAGCCCGCCTGAAACTCATCGCCGCCGCCGCCAACACAGGCGGCCATCTCGTGCAAAGCGATGCAGAAACACAAACCCGCCTGCTCCTCAGCGTATTGGCGCAAGCCAATCTCGCCCCAAGCTGCATCGCCTTTGTCAAAACCCACGGCATCGGCACGGCAGACACCGATGCCGCCGAACTGGCCGCGCTCAACCGCGTATTCGGCACGCCCCCGCCGCTGGCGGCGTTCAAACCGCAAATCGGGCACACCCTCGGCGCAAGTGCCGCGCTGGAAACCGCCCTGCTTGCCCAAGCACTCCGCAGTCGCAAGCTCGCCGATACTGGCGGGTGCGAAATCCCCCTTTCAGACGACCTTTACTGCCTTGCCAACCATTTCGGCTTCGGCGGCAGCAACACCGCAAGCATCTGGCAATGGACATCCTAGACTTAAACATCCGCATCACCGCCGCCGCCCGCTTCGACACCGATGCCTCAGTCGGCGGCAAACCCCTCAAAGCCGCGCTGCAACAGCAAAGCGGGCAAGACCCGCGCCGTTTCAGCCGCCTGAGCCTGCTTGCCGCGCTCGGCGCAAACCTGCTCAAACCAATCCGCCCCGTTGCGCCCGATTGCGCCGTTTATACCGCCGCCCCGTTTTCATCGCCGTCGGTATTTGAAAAAATGACCGACAACGTGCTGAACCACGCCGCCGCCATGCCTTTTGACTTCATCGCCAACCTGCACAACGCCCCGTCGTTCCACGCCGCGCAGATGCTCGGCAGCAGCGGCGCAACTGTATTCGTCCCCGCCGACAACCGCCCGAACCGCCAGTTTTACCCGCTGCTCGCCGCCGCCTTGTCGTTACACGCAGACGGTCAGGCGGCTGTCGGCTGGTGCTACGAACACCACGCCGGCTACCCCTGCACCCGAGAAGGCAGCGTTTGGCTGCTGCTGGAACACGGCGCAACAACGGGCGCGGCGGTGCGCGTCAAACGGCGCGATGCGCCCGACCCGCAGGAAAAGCGGCGTGCCGATGCCTATTATTGGCAAGACGTATGCGGCTGGCTGAACGGGCAGCCTGAAAAAAAGCGCGTGTTGGCGGCGGGCGGTTGGGATGTGCTGGTGGGCGCGGCGGATTTTCCAATGGCGCAGGACAAAATCGGGTGAGGCGAGCGAGATAAAAGGCAGCCTGAAACGTGTGAATGCGGTTTCAGGCTGCCTTTTGTATGTGAACAATGGGCAGCCTGAAAAGTGATGATGGGCTAAGGATGAGGCAGCCTGAAAACGGCACATCGGCGGCTCGCCGACATTTTTGGTTGCTAGGCGCGGCTCTACGACGGGGAATGGTTGGGTTAAGGTTTTGTGTGGTCGTGGCGTGGATGCGCCGGTAAACAGATAAGGCAGCCTGAAACGTGTGGATGCGGTTTCAGGCTGCCTTTGTGTTGCGCGAATACCGGTAAACAAGAAAGCGCGTTAATTCAACCCGTTCCAGCCGTTCTCTTGCAGCACTTGATGCCATTGGACGCGGCGTTCTTGCTCGGCGGGGGTTTGGCTGACGGGGTTGCCGGGCAGGAGTTGGATGATGATGTTGTGTTGGGCGGCTTGGGCGAGTTTGCTGATTTGGCGCACGATGCCGCGGTCGGGGGTTTGCTGGGCGCGGATGCCGATAAGCAGTTGCACCGGCCGGGCGGCGAGTTCGCTGATTAGGCTGGCGAGTTGGGCGCGTTCGGTGATGCTGCCTTTGTTTGCCCAGTCTTGCCCGAGGATGTGTTCGTGCCAGTTGTCGGGGGCATCGGGGGCTTCCAGCAAAACCGCCCAGTGTTCGCCCGCACTGTTGAGCGGGATTTTGGCGGGGCGGGGAGCGGGGCGGTCGGGTTGGTAGTCGCGGGCATCGTCGATGATGTGCTGTTGCCATTTTTGGATGATGTTTTGGTAGTAGGGCAGGGCGAGGTTGAGCGCGGGGCGGTGGCGGCGGCTTTGTTGCCAAGAGATGAGCCATGC
Organism: uncultured Kingella sp.; assembly: GCA_963516425.1. GTDB lineage: Bacteria > Pseudomonadota > Gammaproteobacteria > Burkholderiales > Neisseriaceae > Kingella_B. The sequence goes on along the minus strand of CAUQDE010000003.1, from coordinate 3,310 downwards.
GATGAGGCGGGGGGCGATGCCGTAGCAGAGGATGCTGCCCAGCAGCAGGATGCCCCATGCGGCGGCGTGTTCGCTGTGGTAGTGGTTGCGGGCGGCGGCGATGATGTCGGGCGTGGGGGTGGTAAAGCCGAGTCGGGCGGGCAGCCAGGCGAGTGCGTGGATGATTTGGGCGAAGTGTTGGTCGGAAAGCAGGGTGCTTTGCCAGTTGAATTGGTATTGGCGCACGGTGAGCAGCATCAGGCTGGCGGTGAACATACCGAGCAAGCCGCATAGGGCGATTTGGTGGCTGATGCGGCTGCGTATCCAGCGAAAGGGGGGCTGGGCAGCGGTTTGCGCGTCGTGTTCCAGCAGGGCTTGGTGGATGGGGTCTTTCAGGCTGCCTGTGAGCCAAAGGGGGATGCTGGTGGGGGCGCGGTATTTTTGCGTTAGGCTTATCAGCCAGATAATCAGCATCAAGCTGTTGCCGCCGAGTATGCCGACTAGGATGAGCATGAAATTCAGGCTGCTTTGTTGCATCAGTTGGTATGTGCCGAGCAGCCCGATGATGAACCATGCTGCGCAGGCAACGCGGCGGGCGAAGCGCAGGCGTTGCTGATGCTGGGCGAGACGCTGGGCGATGGTTTGGTCGCGGTCTATCAGTTGGGCGCGGCGGTGGAGCTTGGCTTCGGGCGTACCATCGGCTTGGCGCAGGATTTCGGTGATGGATGCGGGGTCGCTGGGGAAAATGTAGCCGCGCTGTTCCAGCAGGCGGATGAGTTCGGTGTGGTGATAGGGCATTTTCAGGCTGCCTTTGGTTGGCAAGGATGCTTAGTTTGCGATTGGGGGGTAGAAGCGGTTGCATTCGCTCAATGCCATGCGGCTTTGGTTGATGGCGCGCCCGTTGAGCGTGAATGCAGCGCGTATCTCGCGGATGCCGAGGGCTTCAAACAGGGTGCGGCTTAGCTTGTCGCGGCAGGCGTTGCCCATGGCTTTTTGCAGGAGATTTTGAAAGCGGGCTTTGCCCTCGGGCGATTGCAGCCGTTTGAGGTTGATGGCCGGGGCAAGTTGGGGGCGGCGGATGGTGAGCGTGTAATCCAGCGAGCGGCTGCGGGGATAGCGGTGGCTTATTTTGATGCTTTCAAACACTTCGGTGCTTTCATGGGCAAGGGCGGCATTTGTTTTTTGCACCAATTCGTTTAGCAGTTCGGTTTTTTGCTTGATGGTGAGGGTTTGGGCGAAGCGGGCGAATTCGGCGAGTTCGGTGTCCGGTTCGGTTGCGGTTTGCGCGTAAACAGGGGCGGCGAACAAGTTGGCGGCAAGGAGCAGGCGGGGCATGGTGCGGACTTTCGTTGAATGGATAAAGGCGGTTTTAGCTTTGCAGAAGCTCGTAAACTCGTTTTCAGGCTGCCTCAGATGTTTAGGCAGCCTGAAAAAGCTGTCGGCTCAACAGCGCGCAAAGCTGTTGCAGATAGTGCGCGTCGGTTGCGTCAAACGCCGCCAGCTCGGTGTGGTCGATGTCTAACACGCCGACGACTTCGCCCGAGCCGTTGTGCAGGGGGACGACGATTTCGGATTGCGATTGGCTGGAACAGGCGATGTGGTCGGGATGCCGGTTCACATCGGGCACCACCAGCGTTTGGTTTTGCGCCCATGCTTGCCCGCATACGCCGCGCCCTTTTTGAATGCGCGTGCAGGCAAGCGGGCCTTGAAACGGCGCGAGTATCAGCTCGCTGCGGCTGTCGTTCACCAGATAAAAGCCCACCCAAAACCAGTTGAACTGCTCTTTTAACACGGCGCACACGTTGGCCAGCGTGGCGATGGGGATGTCGGCATCGGCGGTAATCAGGGCTTGCAGCTGCGGGAGCAGTTGTTGGTATTGCTCGGCTTTGTTGGCGGCGGTGATTTGGATGGGGTGCATGGGGTTGCCTTTGTGGAGAATGGGGAAAAAAGGGGTTTAGAGGGGATCGGCATTATTTGGCGGGTTGTGCCAGCACTTTTTGCCACCACGCTTTGGCTTGTTGGTCATCTTGCGCCACGCCCAAGCCGTTGTAATACATCACGCCCAAATTGTATTGCGCCGCAGCGTGTCCCTGATTGGCGGCTTTTTGATACCACTGCGCCGCTTGTTGCTCATCTTGCGCCACGCCTTGCCCTTGGCGATACCTATTGCCCAAAGCGTATTGCGATTTCACGTTGCCCAAATTGGCGGCTTGTTGAAACCATGCCATCGCTTGTTTCTCGTCTTGTGCCACACCCCGCCCTTCGTTATACATCATGCCCAAATTGTATTGCGCCTGAGTATCCCCTTGATTGGCAGCTTTCAAATACCATGCCATTGCCTGTTTAGCGTCCTGTGCCACGCCTTGACCGTTGTCATACATCGCCCCCAAATTGAATTGCGCCGCAGCAAATCCCTGATTAGCTGCCTTTTGATACCACGCAATGGCTTGTTTATTATCTTGTTTTACCCCTTTTCCGTTTTCATACATCACGCCCAAATTATATTGCGCCTGCGCATAGCCTTGATTCGCAGCTTTTTGATACCACGCCACCGCTTGCTTATCATCTTGCGCCACACCTAAACCGTCTTCATAAAACCAGCCTAAAGTGTATTGCGATTCCGCATCGCCTTGTTGCGCAAGCTGCTGAAAGAGTTGAAAGGCTTGTGTGTGATTGCCCGTTTGATAAGTGGCTATCGCTTGCTGAAATTGCGCATCGCGATTTGCCAATGCGGGCGTAGAAAAAATGGAAAGCAGTACCGCCAAAGCAGCACTCAATTTTGTTTTAAAATGATGGAAAATAGACATAATTCTTTCTTTTATTTGATGAATTAAAATCGTGCGACACCAGCCGCCATTTGGTTCAAAAATAAAGCGATTGCCAAGCATGGCAGATTTAACCATTTCTTTACACTTGCTTCAACCATGCTTGAATGGTTTGACTGCCCTGTGCGCAAAAGGCAGCCTGCGAAGCGGAGTTGTGAAGCTAAAAGCCAGTTTAATTTTCAGGCTGCCTCAAACACCCCAAACAAAAAAACCGCCCAAATGCAAAACCATTCCATTTTGCATTTGGGCGATTGTCATGGGTTCAAGTTTAACGCCATTCAATCAAAACGACACTTTCAGGCTGCCGTAAAACGCGCGGCCGGGTTCGTTATAGGTTTGCGCGCTGCTGTTGTTGGCGCTGCGGTAGAGCTTTTTGTTAAACAGGTTGTTCACGCCCAAGCGCAGGTTGACATGGCTGTTGAAGCGATAGCCTGCGCTGATGCCCACCAAGCCATAAGGTTTCACCGTTTCGCCTGATAAGCCTGTGTTGCGCTCGGCGTTGTTCA
>CAUQDE010000002.1:0-24013 GCA_963516425.1 uncultured Kingella sp. | reverse complement strand
GACGAACTCATCGCCCAAGGCAAAGCAGGCAGCTACGACATGATATTCATCGATGCCGACAAGCCGCCAACCCCGCATTACTACGAACGCAGCCTGAAACTCGTCCGCAGCGGCGGCATCATCGCCATCGACAACCTGCTGCTGAACGGGCGTATCATCCAAAGCCCCGCCGAGCGCAGCCCCGCCAGCCAAGCCATCCTGCAAACCTTCAACGCCGGCCTGCCACGCGATAACCGCATCATCCCGCTCACGCTGCCGCTGGGCGACGGCTTAACCCTGCTGTTGAAAAAATAACAGTTAGGCAGCCTGAAAACGAACGAAATACGTTTCAACAAAGCCAAACCGCCCGTTTCCATTTTCAGGCTGCCTCAACCCATCGCCAATCGCCCCCCTTCTAAGGCAGCCTGAAAAACACCCCCAACCCAAAAAACTGGCACACCACTTGCAACGCGCTAAATCTATCCCCCAACCTTACCCCGAAAGCCCGTCATGACCACCGAAACCCCAACCCACAACGAACCCGACAACAAAAACCACGCCGCCCAAGACGAAGCACTAGCCGCCTACCAAAACGGCGACTACGCTACCGCCCTCGCCGCATGGCAACCGCTCGCCGATGCAGGCGACGCCCAAGCCCAGTTTAACCTTGCCATCATGTACCACAACGGGCAAGGCACCGAACCCGACGCCGCCAAAGCCCTCGCCTACTGCACGCTCGCCGCCGACAACGATATCCCGCCCGCCCAACACTACCTCGGCTACCTGCTCATGGACGAAGAAATCGGCACGCCCGACCCCGAAAAAGCCGCCCGCTACTGGCAACGCGCCGCCGAACACGGCATAGACGATGCACAATACCAACTCGGCTCACTCTATGTGCAAGGCAGCGGCGTGCCCCAAGACACCGACACCGCCGCCGACTGGTTTGAAGCCGCCGCCCTGCAAGGGCACGCCCCCGCCCAATACAACCTCGGCGTACTCTACGCCAACGCAGGGCAATACACCCACGCACGGCACTGGTGGAACAAAGCCCAAGCCCAAAACAACCCCGATGCCCAAGCCGCCCTCGCCAAACTAGACGAAATGGGCTTGTAGCCCAACCCGTCAAGGCAGCCTGAAAACGGTTCAGCCCCGCGCAACCCCTTTTCAGGCTGCCTCATCATTTGATTATTCGCCTGATTATTCGCCATTTTCGCGCGTTGCGCATTGCACCACGCTCCGCAACCCCGCCATTCCCCCATCATCCAAGGAAACCCCATGCCCCACCAGCTCTACCCCAAACCCACCCCCAGCCAACGCATCAAACTCGCCTTGCACTATCTCACCCCCCAACACACCCTCACCCGCCTAGCAGGCTGGGTGGCCAACCAGCAATGGGGCGCAGTAACCCACTTCATCATCCGACAATTCGCCCGCGCCTATAAAATCAACTGGCAAGAAGCCGCCCAACCCCACCCCGGCGACTACCCCACCTTCAACCAATTCTTCACCCGCGCCCTCAAAGACGGCGCACGCCCCATCGTAGCAGGCGACAATCAAATCGCCCTGCCCGCAGACGGGCGCGTGAGCCAAAGCGGCGAAATCCAAGCCGACCAACTGCTGCAAGCCAAAGGACATAGCTTCACGCTAGAAGACCTACTCGCAGGCGATGCCCACCTCACCGCCCAATTTCGTAACGGCAGCTTCCTCACCACCTACCTTTCCCCCCGCGACTATCACCGCGTGCACATGCCCTGCGATGCCACCCTGCGCCAAATGATTTACGTCCCTGGTGAACTCTACTCCGTAAACCCCTTTCTCACCCAACACATCCCCAACCTCTTCGCCCGCAACGAGCGCGTGATTTGCATCTTTGACACCGCGTTCGGCAAAATGGCGCAAATCCTCGTGGGCGCAACCATCACCGCCAGCATCCGTACCACATGGGCAGGCATCATCAACCCGCCGCGCAGCGAAACCGTGCGCGTGTGGGACTACCCCGCCGAGGACGAGCAAGTCGTCCGTTTCAACAAAGGCGATGAAATGGGCGCGTTCCTGCTCGGCTCAACCGTCATCAACCTGTTCCCGCACAACGCCATCACGCTGGATGCACGATTGCAAGAAAACACCGAAACCCGCGTCGGCGAACTGCTCGGCACGATAAATTAAACGTTTCAGGCTGCCTATTGCATTACACAAAGGCAGCCTGAAAAATAGAGTTGATGAAACACAACAATAAAAGTAAAATCCGCATCCAATAAAACGTGTGAGCAGGCTTGAATTTAGTTCAGCGTTTATCCAGCCAGTTTGGCTACTAGCCCAAGAGCAGTTATAAAGCGATGCCTGTACAAACGCCCCTGAGAGTTTCAGGGGCGTATTTTTTAGCATGGTTTTTTGATGCGTTTATTAGTCAGCGTATTGTGAAGCAAAACAAAAAATGAAATAGATTTACGACGAATGGGATGATTAACTGGTTTGTAATCATCGCTACGGATGTATGCACTATTGATAAACAGATGAGTATCGCATTGTTTTTCTTTTGATTTTTTCAACGAAAAATAAATTTCATAATCAACTGTTTTACCCTCTTCGTTTTGTACTTCTATGGTTAAAAATTTATCGTCTGCCGAAGTGAAAAAGCTTTTTCTATTAGCAAGCTCTTTGATTATTTGCGGTAATTGCAAAGAATAGCGATGCCGTTCAAAACAAAAAATTCGCGTTTCAGTTGCAAGAGAATAATGCAATTCGGACTCATAGCTGGCAAGAGTTTCGCCTTTGCGCTGGTTGGGCGACTTAGTAAAACAATGCCCGCTAAACTCTACAATACAACGATAAATTTTCTCATCAGAAGATGCGCTTGCTGGATGAATATACTCACAATAAAAAGGGACAAGATGTGATAAATCAAATACCTGCCCTTTGTAATTAAAATTGGGGAATTTTATTTTGGGGCAGCCTGAAACTAAATCTTACACGCCCCGCCCGCGCAATCCTCGTCTTGCAAATCCGCATGCCGGTCATCCGCGCCATCGCGCGTGTTGTGGTAATACAGCGTTTTCACGCCGTATTTGTATGCCGAGAGCAAATCTTTGAGCATTTGGTTCATCGGCACGCGCCCACCCTCAAAGCGTTTGGGGTCGTAGCTGGTGTTGGCGGAAATGGCTTGGTCGATAAATTTTTGCATCACACCCACCAGTTTCAAATAGCCGTCATTGCCGCCCATTTGCCACAGCGTTTCGTATTGGTTTTTCAAGCGTTCAAACTCGGGCACGACTTGTTTCAGGATGCCGTCTTTGGATTGCTTAATCGTTACCAAGCCGCGCGGCGGCTCAATGCCGTTGGTGGCGTTGGCGATTTGCGAGCTGGTTTCGCTGGGCATCAATGCGCTGAGCGTGCTGTTGCGCAAACCGTGTTGCACAATCTCGGCGCGCAAGGCTTCCCAGTCGTAATGCAAAGGCTCGGTGCAGAATTTGTCCAAATCGGCTTTGTAGGTGTCAATCGGCAGGATGCCTTTGGCGTAGTTGGTTTCGTTAAACAATGGGCACGCGCCGTATTCTTTGGCCAGGTTCACCGAGGCTTTGAGCAAATAATATTGCATGGCTTCAAAGGTGCGGTGGGTTAAGCCGATGGCGCTGCCGTCGCTGTATTTCACGCCGTTTTTCGCCAAATAATAAGCGTAGTTAATCACGCCCACGCCCAAGGTGCGGCGGTTCATTGTCGCTTTTTTGGCTGCGGGGATGGGGTAGTCTTGGTAATCCAGCAGCGCATCTAGGGCGCGGACGGTCAAATCCGCCAAGTTTTCAAATTCGTCCAAGTTTTCCAATGCGCCGAGGTTAAACGCCGATAGCGTGCACAAGGCGATTTCGCCGTTTTCATCGTTGATGTTGTTCAGCGGCTTGGTGGGCAGGGCGATTTCCAAGCATAGGTTGGATTGGCGCACGGGCGCGACTTTCGGGTCAAACGGGCTGTGCGTGTTGCAATGGTCCACGTTTTGCACATAGATGCGCCCTGTGCCCGCGCGCTCTTGCATCAGCATGGAGAACAAATCTGCCGCGCTGATGGTTTCTTTGCGGATGCTGGGGTCGTTTTCGTATTGGGTGTACAGGCGCTCGAATTCGTCTTGGTCGGCGAAAAAGGCTTCGTATAGCCCTGGGGTTTCGTGGGGCGAGAATAGGGTGATGTTGCCGCCTTTAATTAGCCGTGTGTACATCAATTTGTTGATTTGCACGCCATAATCCAGTTGGCGGATGCGGTTTTCTTCCACGCCGCGATTGTTTTTCAGCACCAGCAGGCTTTGCACTTCAATGTGCCACAGCGGGTAGAACAGCGTTGCCGCGCCGCCACGCACGCCGCCTTGAGAACAAGATTTCACGGCAGCCTGAAACATTTTGAAAAACGGAATGCAGCCTGTGTGTTGCGCTTCGCCGCCGCGAATTTCGCTGCCCAAGCCGCGAATGCGCCCCGCGTTGATGCCGATGCCCGCGCGTTGGGAAACGTATTTCACGATGGATGAAGTGGTGGCGTTGATGCTGTCTAGGCTGTCGTCGCATTCAATCAACACGCAGCTTGAAAATTGGCGCGTGGGCGTGCGCACGCCGCTCATAATCGGCGTGGGCAAGGAAATTTTGAATTGGGAAACGGCATCGTAAAAGCGTTTCACATAATCCAAGCGCGTGTTTTTGGGGTATTTGGCAAACAAACACATCGCCACCAAAATATACAAAAATTGCGGGCTTTCAAAGATTTGGCGCGTTACGCGGTTTTGTACCAAATATTTGCCTTCCATTTGTTTTACGGCGGCGTAGGAAAAGGTTAAATCGCGCTCGTGGTCAATATAGCCGTTGATTTCGTTGTATTCGGCTTCGGTGTAGTCTTGCAGCAGATGCGCGTCGTATTTGCCCAGCGCCACCATTTTTTGCACATGGGCAAACAGATGCGGCGGCGCATATTCGCCGTAGGCAATTTTGCGCAGGTGGAAAATGGCGAGACGCGCAGCAAGATATTGATAATCGGGCGTTTCTTCGGAGATTAAATCGGCGGCAGATTTGATGATGGTTTCGTGGATGTCGTCGGTGCGGATGCCGTTGTAGAACTGGATGTGCGATTTCAGCTCCACTTGCGACACGGACACATTGTCCAAGCCTTCGGCCGCCCACGTTACGACCTTGTGGATTTTGTCCAAATTGATGGGTTCCAGCCGCCCGTCGCGTTTGGTTACTTGCATGTTGCCGGTCATGTGTGCGTCTCCCTATGAAAATGCAAAATGCCGAGTTTATATTCGGCATTTCTTGGGGGGTTTTGAGTGGGCAAATTTTACGAATTTTCAGACTGCTTGCATAGCTTGACAAAAACTCCCATATTGTAATTATTTGTTTTGTATTGTGATAATGGTAATTTGCTTGATTGGGGCAGAATAGGGCAGTTATCCACAAACAATGTATTTTGAATGGGTTATTCGCGTTTTCAGGCTGCCTGAAAACGGCGGGTGTAACAAAAAAGACAAACGAAAATGTCCGAGGCAGCCTGAAAATGCAAATTTGCCATTTTGTGCTGTTTTGGGCGCGCGGATGGCAGAAAGATGGCACGTTGGGACGGGGGAGGGCAGGGGCGTTTTCAGGCTGCCGCGATGCGTGGCGATGGGGCGCGGGGTGGATTGTTGCGGATTATTTGTATGGCGCATTTTTCCAATGCGATTTCTCAAACGCCCGCTTTGCCCAATAAGGCAGCCTGAAACGTTTTATAATCACGCTTTTTCAGGCTGCCCCATCAGCCCAATCAACAAGGAAACCCCATGCCGCACGCCTACATCCGCCAAATCGCGCAGTCCGCCAAAGCCGCGTTTTACCAAATCGCCCAAGCCGACAGCGCCGCCAAAAACGCCGCCTTGCTGCGCCTTGCCGATTTAATCCAAGCCAACCAAGCCGCGCTGTTTGCTGCCAATCGGCAAGACCTTGCCAACGGCAAACAAAAAGGCTTGTCCGAAGCGATGCTAGACCGCCTCAAAATCAGCGAAGGCAGCCTGAAAACCATGATAGAGGGCCTGCATCAAATCGCCGCGCTGCCCGACCCCGTGGGCGAAATGGACGAATTCCGCCTGCGCCCCAACGGTTTGCGCATCGGCAAAATGCGCGTGCCGCTGGGCGTGATTGGCATTATTTACGAATCGCGCCCCAATGTAACCGTGGATGCCGCCGCGCTGTGTTTAAAATCGGGCAACGCCTGCATTTTGCGCGGCGGCAGCGAGGCGTTTCATTGCAACATGGCACTGGCGAAGCTCATCACCCAAGCCCTGCGCGAAACGGGGCTGCCTGAAAACGCCGTGTGCTTTGTGGAAAACACCAGCCGCGAAAGCGTGGGCGCGATGCTGCAACTGCCTGATTTGATTGACGTGATTATTCCGCGCGGCGGCAAATCGCTCGTTGCCCGCATCAGCGCGGAAGCCCGCGTGCCCGTTATCAAGCATCTGGACGGCATCTGCCACATTTATTTGGACGAAACCGCCGACGCGCAAAAAGCCGTCAACATCGTGTTCAACGCCAAAACTTCGCGCTGCGGCACGTGCAACACGGTGGAAACGCTGCTGGTGCATCAAAACCGCGCCGCCGATTTGCTGCCCGCCGTTGCCGCCAAGCTCGCTGAAAAACAAGTGGAACTGCGCGGCTGCGAACGAACCCGCGCCGTGTTGCCCGATATTCAGGCTGCCTCTGATGAAGATTGGGACACCGAATACCTCGCGCTGATTTTGTCCATCAAAATCGTGGACGATTTGAACGCCGCCATCGTCCACATCAACACGCACGGCAGCCACCACACCGACACCATCATCACGGAAAACTATACCCGCGCGAACCAATTTTTGCGCGCGGTGGACAGCGCCAGCGTGATGGTCAATGCCTCCACGCGCTTTGCCGACGGTTTTGAATACGGCTTGGGCGCGGAAATTGGCATTTCCACCGACAAGATTCATGTGCGCGGCCCCGTGGGCTTGCATGGGCTGACTTCGCAAAAATGGGTGGTATTGGGGGATGGGCAGGTGAGATAGATGGTTTTCAGGCTGCCTTGGGGGGATGAAGCAGCCTGAAACAGGGGTATTGCTCCGTTATTTGCTTAAACTGTTTTATTTTCAGGCTGCCTAATCATTCTTAATCAACAGGCAGCCTGAAACACTTGTTAATCCAACCAAATCTTCAACCCCGCCAATGCTAACGATGCCAAGCAAATATAAAATAGTGTTTTCCAAAACGGCTCATCTTCATCATCATTCCAAATATAATGCCACAGCAGCACAATCAAGCCCTGCGCAAATACATACAAGAATGCCGCACCAAATGTTTTCATATTTTGCCTTTCATAACCAAGCCGATTAGGCAGCCTGAAACTCCCGCCACCCGCAAAATGATACAATCGCCGCTTTCATTTTATCGCAACCCATCATTGCCACCCAAAGGAGTATTCCCATGTTATCCCGCAAAAAACTCTGTTTCGCCCTCGCCGCCGCGTTTGCCGCCAGCAGCGTTCAGGCTGCTGCTTTTAATGCCCAGCAATGCGCCCAGTTGCGCCAAGCCGATAGCGTGGTTTCCGCGCAATGGGTGAACGCAGGCAAGCTGCCCAGCGACGACCAAGCCGCGTTCACAGGCTCATCCCGCGCTGCCGCTAATGTAGAATTTGGCGCGCATTGCGTGGTGTCGGGCGAGTTGGAAAAGCGCACAGGCGCAGACGGCAAGCCGTATTACATTGGCTACCAAATGCGGCTGCCTGAAAACTGGAACGGCAAATTTCTGTTTCAAGGCGGTGGCGGCATGGATGGCTTCATAGCCCCCGCCGTTGGCGCAACGCCCGTGGCAGGCTCAACCGCCGTGCCCGCGCTCAAACGCGGCTATGCTGTGGTCAGCATGGATGGCGGGCATCAAGGCGCGGGCGACGCATCGTTTGGCGCAGACCAGCAAGCGCGGCTCAATCTTGCCTACCAATCCACAGGCAAAGTAACCCAAGCCGCCAAACTGCTTATCCGCCAAGCCTATCAAGCCGAGCCCAAACACAGCTATTTTATGGGCTGCTCCAACGGCGGGCGCGAAGCCATGCTTGCCGCCATGCGCTATCCCACCGAGTTTGACGGCGTAGTTGCGGGCAACCCAGGGTTTCGCCTATCACGCGCCGCCATCGCCCAATCGTGGGACAACCAGCATTTTCAGGCTGCCGCCCCCAAAAACAAAAAAGGCGAACGTATTTTTGCCAACGCGCTCACGCAGCAAGATTTGGATGCCATCGCGCAAGGCGTGTTAAATCGCTGCGATAAAAACGACGGACTGCAAGACGGCATCATCAACGCATGGGAAAGCTGCGATTTCAAACCCGAAATGGTGCAAAACCAAATCGGCAAAGATAAAGTGAAACTGCTGCACGCCATTTTTGACGGCGCCAAAACCAGTAAAGGCGAGCCGATTTACAGCGGCTGGTTTTACGATGCAGGCATCAACCAAGCAGGCTGGCGCGCGTGGAAACTGGGCGACTCGCAAACTGCGCAGCCCAACGCCCGCAACATCACACTCGGCGCAGCCAGCTTGCCCAGCTATTTTATGACCCCCTATCAACCGCAGCTCAGCACGTTTGATTTCAATTTTGACCGCGATGTCGCCAAAACCAACCAAATCGGCGCGTTAAACGATGCCACCAGCACCGACCTTTCCACCTTCCAAGCACGCGGCGGCAAAATGATTGTTTTTGAAGGCGTATCCGACCCCGTGTTCTCCGCTGTGGACTTGCGCGATTGGTACAAACAGCTTTTGGCGGATACCAAAAACGCCCGCGATACCGTGCGTCTGTTTAACGTCCCTGGTATGACCCATTGCGGCGGCGGCAGCGCATTGGACAACTTTGACCCGCTCACCGCGCTGGAACAATGGCACGACAGCGGCAAAGCCCCCGAATCCATGTGGGCAACAGGTAAAGCCTTCCCCGCCAAATCGCAACCGCTGTGCGCCTACCCCAAAGTGGCAACCTACACCCACGGCGATGTGAATCAAGCGGAAAGTTTTGTGTGCCGATAAGGGCGCAAACCGTTTTCAGGCTGCCTCAATGCGTTTTGTCAAGGCAGCCTGAAAACGTAAACATCGCGCAAGCGCAAGCAACGGTAAACCGCCATCTTGTGTACCGCCATCCATCCGTTCACATCCCGCCCAACTCAAAGGCAGCCTGAAAACCATTCCCCCATGCCCCCCATTTCAGGCTGCCCATCTTTAACCACCCCCCACACACCATGAAATCAGAAACCCAACAAGAATTTAAACGCGGCGCAAAAGACTGCATCCCCATCATGATAGGCATTGTTCCTTTCGGCTTGATTCTCGGCGCGCAAGCCGGGCAAAAAGGCATGAGCGTATTGGAAACCACCCTGATGATGGGGCTGAACTTCGCAGGCGGCTCCGAATTTGCCGCCGTTGGCTTGTGGGCATCGCCCTTGCCCGTGCTGCTCATCATCACCATGACTGCCATGATTAACAGCCGCCACATCCTAATGGGCGCCGCCCTTGTGCCGTATCTGCGCGATTTGCCGCTCAAAAAGCTGCTGCCCGCCTTGTTTGTGATGACAGACGAAAGCTGGGCAATGGGTATCGCCGATGCCAAACACCGCCAGCAAGCAGGCTTGCCGCCGTTTAGCTATCCTTATTATATGGGCACCGCCGCTGTGCTTTATGTGATGTGGGTGAGCTGCGGCTTGCTCGGATCGTCGCTCGCACCCTTGTTGGGCGATGTATCTCGCTTCGGCTTTGGCATGGCGTTCCCTGCCGTGTTTTTGGTGTTGGTGCGCGGTATGTGGCGCGGTTTTCAGGCTGCCAAACCGTGGCTCATCAGCCTTATTGTCGCCATTATTGTGTACGCCCTTGCGCCCAATGGCGGCTGGTACGTCCCCGCAGGTACGCTGGCAGGGCTGCTCTTTGCCTACTTCGCCAAGGGAGACGCCAAATGATTAGCTGGGCTTCGTTTTTCACCATCATCGGCATGCTCTGCGTAACTTATTCCACCCGCTTACTCGGCTTTTTCTTGTTAAAAAACAGAACACTCTCGCCGCGCATGGCACGCACGCTAGAAGCTGCGCCCGCCTGCGTGTTGTTATCCGTTATCGCGCCGCATTTTATTTCCAACAAACCGCACGAACTCATCGCCCTTGCCGTAACCCTATTTATGGCGGCGAGGTTTTCCATGCTGCCCACGGTGATGGTGGCCGTGGCAACATCGGGGATACTCGGCTGGTTGATGGCATAACAGCAGGCGCAGCCCATTCCCAGCCAAAAATCGCAATATCTCCACCAAATCACGCATCGCCGCGCCAAAGCATTGCACAACATTTTCAGGCTGCCTAAAATCGCCCCATCAACATTCGCCCCAAACGCCATGACCATCTTAGACAACCTTATCACCCTAGCCCAAATAACAGGCAGCATTGACGTGCAATGCAGCTTCAACGGCGATTGGTATGTGCGCCACAACCACAACCGCACCCAAGGCGTTGTGCACATCGTAACCCACGGCACAGGCTATCTAAAACTAGACAACGAAGCCCAAGCCCGCCAATTGCAAGCAGGCGACATCATCTTTTTCCCGCGCAACGCCGCCCACACGCTCAGCAGCCAAATCGGCTGCAACAACACGCAACACGCCCCCAGCATCAGCCAGCAAGGCAGCATAACCCACAAGCAAACCAACGCCAGCGCCAACGCCGCACAGCTCAATCTATACTGCGCCCATTTCGCCTACGAAACCCACAACAGCCTTCTGCAAGGGCTGCCTGAAATCATCGTTCTCAACACCCCACACAGCACCACCCAAGCCATCGTTAGCCTTTTGCAATACGAAATCAGCCAAAACGAACACAGCACAACCGCCGCCATCAACGCTCTCTCCACCGTATTACTCGTTCACATCCTGCGCACCTATTTAAGCCAAAACGAGCATCAAGCCCCCTTAACAGGCGTGCTCAACGGCTGGCGCGATCGCCGCCTGCGCAGTGTTGTCCAAGCCGTAACCCAAGAACCCGAGCGCGATTGGCGCGTAGAAACCCTAGCCGAGCTTGCCAAGCTCTCCCGCGCCCAGCTTATGCGCCTTTTTCGCAGCCAAATGCAAACCAGCCCGCATGCTTTTGTTAACAATATGCGCTTGCAAAAAGCCGCCATGCTCCTGCGCAACAGCCAAAACACCGTGCTCGCCGTTGCGCTGGAATCAGGCTACCAATCCGAAACCCACTTTGGCAAAGTATTCAAAAAACACTACGGCTGCACCCCCAAGCAATACCGCCAACAGCGCATCACCGCCGAAACGCTGAAAACAGAAGATTACAGCATTTGAATTTTCTTCATTACAACAACGCCAAAAGCGTTTTCAGGCTGCCTATCGTGATCACCAATAGGCAGCCTGAAAACGCTTTATTCAATTAAATCAAACAGTTTTATTCAAACCGTTTTCCCCAGCAACACAACATCCGCCAGCATCCCATCCAAATCGCACACCTCGGGCAGCCGCCCCCAAACCTCAAAGCCCAAGCCACGGAACAGCGCGACACTGCGCTCATTGTGGGCAAAAACCACCGCAACCAATTTATGCACGCCCAGTGCAGGCGCGCGCCGGATGATTTCACCCAGCAGCCATTTGCCCAAACCCGCGCCACGATGTTGCGGGTGAATATAAATGCTCACTTCGGCGGTGCGATGGTATGCCGCGCGCGGATAATAATCGCTTAGGCTCGCCCAAGCCATCAGGCAGCCTGAAACATCGCGCACCACATAAAGCGGGCGATGTTCACACTGATGCGCGGCAAACCATGCTTCGCGTTCGGCAACCGACACGGGCTGCAAATCCGCCGTTGCTTGGCGCGAAGCAACCGTGCTGTTGTAAATTGCCACGATTTCAGGCAAATCCTCGCGCTGCGCCAGCGACAGCGTGTAGCCCATCACGAAATGCCCGTTTTCATTTTGGTTTCAGGCATTTCCGTTTTCTCGTGCCAATCCACCTCGCCATCATGCAAAATCGTTTGCATCATCGCCTGCGTTTCGCTGTCCACCTCGCGCACCACGCTCATCAAATTTTCATTGGTAAACAACGGCAAGCTCGGGTCGTACACTTCCGCCAAGCGGTCAGACATATATCTATCCCGCGCCGCATAAAATTTGCTCAGCTCGCGCGCTTTTTCAGGCTGCATGCCCAGTTTTTCCAAAGCAATGCGCCCCGCGCGCACCGAAGAATCCGATAGCTCGCGGATGATGTAACTCGCCCCCGCATGGCGCAAATCATAAGCATGCACACGGTCATGCGCGCGCGCGATAATCGGCAGGGTAGGGTAGTGGCGGCGCACATATTCCACAATCGCCGTGGTGTCGCTTTTGCCATCAATCGCCACAATCAACAGTTTCGCGTGCGCCAAGCCCGCCGAGCCCAGCAATTCAGGGTCGGTTGCATCGCCGTAATACGATTTAATCCCCAGTTTCGCCAAGCCCTCCACCATTTCCGCATGGTTATCAATCACCGTAGTGTGGTAGCCGCAAGCCGTCAGCATACTGTTGATATGCTGACCAAACCGCCCATGCCCCAGCAGGATAACAGGGTTTTCCTCGTCAATCGTATCGTGTTGGCGACTTTCTGCGTTTTCTTCCTTAATCGCACGCGGCGCAAAAACCTTTTCATAGACAATAAACAACAGCGGCGTCAGCACCATAGACAACGCCACCACCAAGTTAATACGATCCAACACCGTTTTCGGCAAAACATGGTTCGCCTGCGCAATCGACAGCAACACGAAACCAAATTCCCCCGCCTGCGCCAAACTCAGCGCAAACAGTTTGGTCGCCAATGAAGGCAGCCTGAAAATCTTAGCCAGCAGCCACAGCACCGCAGCCTTCACCAGCAGCAAAGCCAATGTCATCCCAATAATCGGGAAAAACTTGCTTTGCAAAATCGCAAAATTCATCCCCGCGCCCACCGTGATGAAAAACAGCCCCAAAAAAATCCCTTTAAACGGCTCCAAACGGCTTTCCATTTCGTGCCGATAAGTGCTGTTTGCCAACGTAACCCCCGCCACAAAAGCCCCCAGCGCAGGCGACAGCCCCACCAACGACATCAGCGTTGCGATGCCCACCACCAGCAACAGCGTAAACACCGTAAACATCTCGCGCACACGGCTTTTGATGATGATGCGAAACATAAACGGCACCACATAACGCACCGCCAACACAATCAGCAAAATCGCCGCCACGCTCACAATCGCCACAATCCAACCGGGTTGATGCGCCAGCAAATTGCCCGCCGTATGCCCACCTTCGCCTTTTTTCGCAATACCCGAAGTCGCCAAAAGCGGCATCAACGCCAGCATCGGAATCGCCGCCACATCTTGAAACAACAGCACCGCAAACCCAGCCTGCCCACCAGCCGTTTGCATCAACTGCTTCTCGTTATACGTTTGCAACACAATCGCCGTGGACGACAACGCCAAAATACAACCCACCGCCACGCCAATTTGCCATTTATAGCCCAACGCCATAGAGATGCCCGTAATCGCCGCCACCGTCAGCACAACTTGCAAGCCGCCCAACCCGAGCAATTTATGCCGCAGTTGCCACAGCATTTTGGGCGCAAGCTCCAAGCCCACCAAAAACAGCATCATCACCACACCAAATTCTGCAACATGCTGAATAGATTCCGCTTCCTTGCCAACAAAATGTAAAACAGGACCTATTAACATTCCCGCCATTAAGTAGCCCAACACAGAGCCCAAGCCCAATTTTTGCGAGATTAAAACCGCTCCCACAGCAAACGAAAGATAAATAAAGGCGTAAAGAAGAAGCGCAGTCATGCGGGCTGTCCTTAAATAATGGCGTGGTTAAAATGAGAAAACGAAGAGAAAATGCAAAAAACTTAGCTTTTTGGTATTTGCAGCAAGAAAAAAAGAATTAACGCAATTTGTTGCCAAGTACATAGATTTTACAAAATTTTCTTGTAAAAAGATAGATTTCAGGCAGCCTGAAAAGGGCAGAATTGCGTAAGGAAGTGTAAAGATAATTTCCAAACTAAATATTTAACATAATATGTATTATTGGAACTTACATACTCATCAAAATTTGCAAAAAAACTCTTTAACTCATTGCGAAATAATGATATATTCTCTTCCTATTTTCGCGCGACAAGTTTATTGGTTGGCGCATCACCTTTTTTCTTTTTAATTCACTGCAACTAAATCTTTTGGAATACAAAATCTTATGGCAATTTTGAAATTTGGCAAAACCATTTGTATCACGTCATTATTGAGCTTGGGCTTGATGAGTAATGCTTGTGCGGTTGATGATGAGGATGTTTTGGGGCAATTTTTGGAACAAAAATTCGCAACGCAACAAGTTCAAAATAATGTTCCTCTGCAAACGGCGGAATATGATCCGCTGGCGGCTTATATGCAGCCTTCTGCCAATTTTAATGCTGCGCCTGTTAATGCTGTTCACACCAACACGATTCAATATCAGGCGGCACAGGCTGGTCCTATGCTTAAAGCGCAATCTGCGTTGATTATGAATGCGAAAACGGGGCAAGTTTTGTATCAAAAGAATATGAGCAGCGTGCGTTCAATTGCTTCCATTTCTAAATTGATGTCGGCGATGGTGTTGCTGGATGCGCATTTGGATATGAACGAGCAAATTACGATTACCGAAGCGGAAATTGACCGTTTGAAGGGCACCGGCAGCCGTTTATCGGTGGGTACGACGCTAACGCGCGCGCAACTGTTGCACTTGGGGTTGATGAGCAGTGAAAACCGTGCGATTCATGCACTGGCGCGGACTTACCCCGGCGGCATGTCGGCGTTTGTGGCGGCGATGAACGCCAAGGCACGCAGTTTGGGAATGGCGAACAGCCGTTTTTATGAGCCGACCGGTTTAGACCCGCGCAATGTTTCCACTGCGCTGGAACTGGGCAAGATGGTGCAAGCAGCGAGTCATTATGCCAAGATTCGCGAATTGACGACTTCCAATTATGGGCAGGCTTATACCAGCAACGGCAAGTTGCAGCAGTATAAAAACACGAATGTTTTGGTGCGCGAGGGTTTGATGAATATCACGCTGCAAAAAACGGGCTACATCCGCGAGGCGGGGCGTTCCATGGTGCTGCAAGCGAAAATGGGGCAAACGCCTGTTGTGATTGTGGTGCTAGGGTCGGCAACTTCCGCCAGCCGCGCCAGCGATGCGCGCTCTTTGGGCAACATCGCGCAGACGACGTTGTAATGCTATGAACAAGATAAAACGCATCCTGTTGATGGGATGCGTTTTTGCTTTTCAGGCTGCCTTTGGCGTGCGATGAGGCAGCCTGAAAACCGCTGGCATGATTGTTTAGGTTGTTTTGCTGTAATAGTTTGGTTGCAACCGCCCTGCTCTGCCCTAATGATTCATTTTGCTAAAACGCGCTTTATTCGTTTTCAGGCTGCCTTATCTGACTGAGGCAGCCTGAAATTTATTTTTTGTTCGGCAATGTTTTTTGCGCTTCGTTGAGCATTTGGGTTTTCAGGCTGCCGTTGCTTTTCTGCAAGGATTCAAGCTGTTGCAGCGTGTAGGCGGCTTGTTTGTTGCCCTGCGCGGCGGCTTTACCGTACCAATATTTAGCTTTTGCCATGTCTCTGGGCACGCCTGTGCCTGTGGCGTAGCGTGCGGCTAGGTTGTTTTGCGCTTCGGAATGCCCTTTTTTGGCGGCTTTTTCGTACCACTGGGCGGCTTTTTTGTAGTCTTGCGCGGTGCCTGTGCCGTCACTGTACATCAGCCCTGTCATAAATTGGGCTTCGGGCTCGCCTTGGGCGGCGGCTTTTTCGTACCAATACAGGGCTTGTTTGGCATCGGCTTGGGTGCCCAAGCCTTCTTGATACAGCACGGCAAGGTTGTGTTGGGCGGTGGCATCGCCTTTTTTGGCAAGCGGTTCTAGCACTTTAAACGCGGTGGTGTAGTCGCCTTTTTGCACGGCGGCGATGGCTTGGTTGTAAATGGCTTGGTTGGGATGGGATTTGGCTGCGCTGGCTTTTTTGTTGCTGTGTTGGGCGGGAGTTTTGGCGAGTGCAGCTTGCGGGGCGAGGGCGACCGCGGCGAGGCTGGCGGCGAGTAGGCAGGTTTTCCATGTTTGCATTGTGTTTTCCTTATTCGGTGGCGACGTGAACGCTGGTGGGATTGAGCGGGGCAAGGTCTTGCGGGGCGATGGCGACGAGAAAGCCGCGTTTGCCGCCGTTGATGTAGATGGTGGGCAGCGCGTAGATGCTGGCTTCTACGAACACGGGCAGCGCGGTTTTGGTGCCGAAGGGGCTGGTGCCGCCAACGAGGTAGCCTGTCCATTTGTTGGCTTGGTTGGGCTGGGCGGGTTCTATGTGCTTCATGCCGAGCTCGCGGGCGAGGTTGCGCGTGGAGATGTGTTTGTCGCCGTGCATGATGCAGATTAAGCCTTGTTTTTTATCGTTTTCTAGCACGATGGTTTTGACGACGGCGTGTTCGTCCACGCCAAAATGTTGCGCGGGGACGGCTGTGCCACCGTGTTCTACATAGGGATAAAGTTTGGGCTCAAAGGCGATGTTGTGCTCACGCAGAAAGCGGATAGCGGGGGTGATGGGGTAGTCGGGTTTTGCCATGATGTTGGAGGGATGGGTTGCAAAAAGGCGATTTTAGCAGTTTTCAGGCTGCCTTTCGCGCTTTGCTGGCTGGCGCTGGCTGGGGGATGCGCATGGGCAGCCTGAAACGCGGTAAAATGGTGTTTTTAAACCATGAAAGGAGTGCAACATGGCAGCGCAATCTTGGCTTTATTGGGCGTTGGCTTCGGCGATTTTTGCGGCGATGACGGCGATTTTTGCCAAACTGGGTTTGCAGGGCGTGGATTCGGATTTTGCGACGTTTATCCGCACGCTGGTGATTATTGCGGCGTTGAGTGCGTTTTTGACTTATGCGAAGAAGTGGCAGCCGTTGGGTAGTTTGTCGGCGAAGAATTGGCTGTTTTTGATTTTGTCAGGCTTGGCAACGGGGGCTTCTTGGCTGGCGTATTTTAAGGCGTTGCAAATGGGCGATGCTTCGCAAGTTGCGCCGATTGATAAGTTGAGCGTGGTGCTGGTGGCGGTGTTTGCGGTGGTGTTTTTGGGGGAACGCCCGAACGGGCAGACTTGGTTGGGGATTGCGCTGGTGGCGGCGGGGGTGTTGGTGTTGGCGGTTAAGCGGTGAGGGGCGTTTCGTTTAATACGGGGATGATGTGATGCAGCGTATAGAGGCAGCCTGAAAAGCTAAATTTGGCTTTTCAGGCTGCTTTTTATGGTGGGCAAGTGTTGGGGCGGTAGCTAATCGGCAATAGGGTATCGGATGGACGATAGGCAGCCTGAAAACGGGTGTGGGTTTATTACGGCGAAATTATCGTGGGATAAGGTTTGCTAAACGGTGCGTGGTAAAGCCACACGCCCTACTTTTTGAGTGGCTATAAAACGGCATTTAAAACGTTTTCAGGCTGCCTTTTCGCTTTCAATCTATCGTTTCTACAATTAAGCCGTTTCATGGCGTTGCACCGCCATACCCACGCTGGGTGCGCTGTATTTTTACCCTGTGCGCATGGTGGCAACGCCCTACTCTGCACGGATAAGGCAGCCTGAAAAGTGAAATTTAGCTTTTCAGGCTGCCTTTGTGTTGATAATGGGTTTGCTATTTGGCGACGAGCCGTCGCCGCTCCATTTGGTTTTCAGGCTGCCTGCGGTTGCAATGGATGGACAGCCTGAAACTTTGGGCATTGTTATGTGGTGCGTGGCAAAGCCACACACCCTACTTGTGCCGTTGTTATTTTGTCTCGCTATATTTGGTTTTCAGGCTGCCTTGTTTGGGCGCGGGCGGGATGATTGAGGCAGCCTGAAATGGGAGTTCGCGCTTTCTACGGTTTGCTTGCAAGCCGTGCGCTGGCAAATGTTTCAGGCTGCCTTTATGCCTACGCCCGCCCCTGCGCATTCACATACCGCATCACTTCCACCATCACTTCATCGGGCGCGCCCGCGCTGGTAATCACCACGCCTTGCTCGTCGGCGGCGAGCGGCTGCAAGGTGTCTAGCTGGGATTGAATCATACTGGCTTTCATGTAGTGCCCTTGCCGCGATTCCATGCGCTCGCGGTTGGCTTCTATGGGCGGCGATAGGTGCACAAAATGCACTTCGCCTTGCGCTTGCCGCAGAATATCGCGGTAGCTGTGTTTGAGCGCGGAGCAGGTAACGATGGTGTGGCGTGCGCCGTGTTGCGCTTGCTCGCTCATCCAATCGCGCAGGCGTTCTAGCCACGGGCGACGGTCGTCATCATTGAGCGGGATGCCTGCGCCCATTTTGTCGCGGTTGGCTTGGGTGTGAAAATCATCGCCCTCGGCAAAGGGGCAATGAAGCTGCTGCTGCATGGCTTCGGCAACGGTGGTTTTGCCGCAGCCGCAAATGCCCATGATGATGTAGTGTCGGGTCATGAGATGTTCCTAAAATAAGCGGGGCAAGGCATGGAGGCAGCCTGAAACCGCCCCGCTGGGGTTGAAAGGATTAGCCCAGCAACGCAACTGCGCCCGCCGATAGCACAAAGCCAATCAGCGCGATGAGGGTTTGATTGACCGTCCACGTTTTCAGCGTGGTGGCCACGTCTAAATTGAGCAGCCGTCCCACCAACCAGAAGCCCGAATCGTTCACATGGCTGGCAGCCACCGAGCCTGCCGCCGTTGCCAGCACCACGCCCGCCAGTTGCCATTCGTTATAGCCAGCGGCGGCAACGGCGTTTGCCATCAAGCCAGCGGCGGTGGTTAGGGCAACGGTTGCCGAGCCTTGCGCGATGCGCAATGCCAACGCCACCAAAAAGCAGCCGAGCAGCACAGGCACGCCTAAATGCGCCATGCTGTCTTTAAGCGCGTCGCCAATGCCCGATGCGCGCAACACGCCGCCAAACATCCCGCCCGCGCCCGTAATCAGGATAACGGAGCAAACGGGCCCGAGCGTGCCGTCCAGCGTTTTTTCCAACGCGCTGCCGTTCATGCCGCGTTTGGTGCCGAGAAAATACATCGCCGCCAACACCGAAATCAGCAAGGCAACGGGCGTGCTGCCGACCATACGCAAGAATTGCACGGCGGGCGATTTGCCATCCACCCAGCCCGATGCGCTGGCCATGTGCAAGCCTGTGTTCAAGAAAATCAACAACATGGGAATCATCATCAGCGACACCACCAAGCCTGCGCTGGCAGGGGCTTGCGGCTGGTCGTTGTCTTGTTTGCCGCCTGCGATTAAATCGGGCACGCTGATGGGGAACATTTTGTCGGCCGCCAAGCCCCATGCGTAGCCGCTAATCAGCCATGTGAGCACGGCGATGGGGATGCCCAAAATCAAAATGTAGCCCAAATTTGCGCCGTATAACTCGGCGGCGGTAATCGGGCCGGGGTGCGGCGGTAGGAAAACGTGCATCACGGAAAACGCGCCGATGGAGGGCAGCGCGTATGCTAGCACGGTGGCTTTCATGCGCCGCGCCACGGCAAACACGATGGGCAGCATCACCACCAAGCCTGCGTCAAAAAAGATGGGGAAGCCAAACAGCAGCGATGCCACGCCCAGCGCAAACGGGGCGCGTTTTTCGCCAAAGGTGCGAATCATGGCATCGGCAAGCGATTGCGCCCCGCCCGATGTTTCCACCAGCCGCCCGAGCATTGCGCCTAGGCTGACCAAAATCGCCACGCCGCCGAGCGTGCCGCCCAAGTTTTTTAGCAGCACATCGTTCACAATGGCTTGCGCGGGGATGCCTGTTGCCAGCGCGGTAAGCAGGCTAACCACGGTGAGCGTGAGCAGCGCATGCACGCGCCAGCGGATAATCATCAATAAAATTAAAGCGATGGCTGCGGCGGCAATCAGCAGCAGCGTGCCTGAGCTTAGGGTTTGATGCCAATCGTTCATGGGGAGTCTCCTGTGTAACGGGGGTGCTGTGTTAAGCCATTGCGGTGTGGTTATGCGTCCTGTCCTTTGGTGGGGGTGAGACGTATAAACCGTGGCGCGAATGGCTCAACTGGGTTGATGATATTATGGCATTTGTGTAAAAATTTGTTTAGAATTTCTTGTTATGGTTAAGCGGGGGAAGGTTGTTAGCGTGGTGCAGGGGTTGCTGTGGATGCGGGTTAATCAAGCAGTTAGAAGCAGCCTGAAACGAAATTTGGCATGGCTAAAATGGGCGAAGTGCGTTGCAACGAATCTAAAACGTAAATAAGCCGTTTCAGGCTGCCTTACACAAGGAAAAACGATGAAATTTGATATGAAAACCACCGCCACGCAGGCATTCCAAGCCGAGCTGCATATCAGCAACTGGTTTAGCCAAATCGGCAAGCCGTCTGATGAAACGCAGCATCTGTTTGCACCATTTGCGGTGGAGCGAGTTGCAAACAAAACCCAAATGACCGCACTGATGAAAGCCGATGCATGGATCAATATTGATATTGACGTGTTCAACGAAATGCTGGCATTTGCCGATAAATATTCGCGAAACGGCGACATCATCAATCCA
The DNA here is from genome assembly GCA_963516425.1 of uncultured Kingella sp. Lineage (GTDB taxonomy): Bacteria > Pseudomonadota > Gammaproteobacteria > Burkholderiales > Neisseriaceae > Kingella_B. The sequence continues at coordinate 3,500 of CAUQDE010000002.1, read as the reverse complement.
TCAGCAATGGCAATACGCAAAATTTGGCAGACGATCGTGGCGGATTGGGCAGCAAAATGGGTGGAACAAGGTCTGGACGAAGAAATTTTGGAACACACCGCGATGCCGATTTTTATCCGCGCATTTCAAGAATACGTTTTAGCGCAGTTGAACCGCAAAATGGTCATGGATTTCAACCGCAATTTGCTGCGAATTTTAAATCTCGGCTATCTGCCGTGCGGCTGGCGATACGGTGTTGCTGCACAACAGCAAACCGCGCACAACCCTTTAACCTATATCACAGATGCCATACAAACTGCTTCCCTATACGCCAACCACCCGTTTGATTATCAATCTGGCACGCTATATGTGTTTTGACAGGCGAGACAGTTTAAGGCAGCCTGAAAAGGGAAGCTAAAACGTCTTAGCCCTTTTCAGGCTGCCGCTGTTTATTCAGCCGTTGCATGGCGTTGCGCCGCCATACCCACGCTTTGGGTGCGCTAAACTTCAACCGTTGGCGCATTGAATTGAATAAAAAGGCAGCCTGAAAAGGGATAAAACCGTTTTCAGGCTATCTTTTGTTGCGGGCGGATGGGGTGTTTACACATCGTTATGCCGTGCTATTTTGTTTACAAGGCTTGCTCATATAGGCAGCCTGAGACCTTTGCAAAACCCCCAACAACAGTCTGAAGCCTAAAATGGAGCAGCGACGGCTCGTCGCCAAATAGTTGATTAAAAATAATTTTATTGGTTAACAAGATGTCGGCGAGCCGCCGACGCTCCATTGGTTGCAGGTTTTGCAAAGGTTTCAGCCTGAAAGCCGAAGGTTTCATAATATTGGGCTTTCAGGCTGCCTATTATTAGGTTGCGTTTGCGTATCTGTGCGGCACTGTCTGCAATCTGTAATCCGCAAATCGTGCTGCGCCATCTTGTTAGCATAAACAATAAACAAAGGCAGTCTGAAAGCGGTTGAAACGATGTTTTTAAACTGCGTTGAACCACATTTCAGGCTGCCTTTATTGCGGCAAGCTCGGTAATTAACTCAATGCCTTGCGTGCCCCCGCAAACAAGCGATACCAGCCCGCTAATTCGCTCTCTTTCCAGCTTTCAGGCTGCCAGCTCATTTGCGCGGTGCGGAAGGTGCGCTCGGGGTGCGGCATCATAATGGTTACGCGACCATCGGCGGTGGTGATGCCTGCGATGCCGTTGGGCGAGCCGTTGGGGTTGAGCGGATAGCTTTGGGTAACTTCGCCCAAGCCGTCGATGTATTGCAGGGCAACGGCCAAATCTTGCGGCACACCGCCGCCCGCGCCCAAGTGGGCAAAATCGGCGCGCCCTTCGCCGTGGCTCACCACCACGGGCAACGCGCTGCCCGCCATCTCCGCCAAAATCAGCGAAGGCGATTTGGGCACGCGCACCATGCCGAACCGCGCTTCAAACTGCTCCGATTCGTTGCGCTTGAATTTCGCCCAATGGTTCGCATGTGGGATGATTTCGGCAAGGTTGCTCATCATCTGGCAGCCGTTGCACACGCCCAGGCTCAATGTGTCGGAGCGGGCGAAAAAGGCGGCGAACATATCGCGCAGCTTGGCGTTGAACAAAATGGTTTTTGCCCAGCCTTCGCCCGCGCCCAGCACGTCGCCATAGCTGAACCCGCCGCACGCCACCAGCATTTGAAAATCGGCAAGGTCGGTGCGCCCGCTTAACAGGTCGGACATATGCACGTCATACGCCTCAAAGCCTGCGCGGTGGAACGCCGCCGCCATTTCCACTTGCCCGTTTACGCCTTGTTCGCGCAACACGGCGATTTTGGGTTTGATGCAGCCTGAAACGAAGGGCGCGGCAATATCTTCTTGCAAATCAAAACTTAAATCGGCGAACAGTTTGCTGCGCGCGTTGTCTTGCAGCAGGGCGAATTCGCTGTCGGCGCAGGCGGGATTGTCGCGCAGGCGTTGGATGCGGTAGCTGGTTTCTTGCCATGCGGTTTGCAGCGCGGTCAAATCAAATGCGTAATCATCAATGCGGATGGTGTTGCTTTCAGGCTGCGGTGTGCCGATTTGATACAGCGTTTCGGCAAAATCGTGTTGCTCAAACAGGGCTTGCACATAATGCAAATCGGCAGCCTGAATTTGAATCACCGCGCCCAATTCTTCGTTAAACAAAATGGCTTGGTCGCTCAAATTGTTCACCAAGCGCTCCATGGCAAAATCGTCTTGCAGATTGATGTTTGCGCCAAAGCGCGCGGCAAACGCCATCTCCGCCAGCGTGGCAAACAAGCCGCCGTCGCTGCGGTCGTGATACGCCAACAGTTTGTTTTCGCGCACCAGCTGTTGAATCAGCGTGTAAAACGTTTTCAGGCTGCCTATATCGTCCACATCGGGCGTTGCACCGCCCAAATCATTCCACACTTGCCCCAACGCCGAGCCACCCATCCGCGCCTTGCCAAAACCCAAATCAATCAGCAGCAACACGCTGTCTTGCACATTTTTCAACTCGGGCGTAACCGTTTGGCGCACATCTTGCACGGGCGCAAACGCCGACACAATCAGCGACAGCGGCGACACTACCGATTTTTGCTCGCCGCCCTCCTGCCACACGGTTTTCATAGACAAGCTGTCTTTGCCCACGGGAATGCTCACGCCCAGCGTTTGGCACATTTGCGACACAGCTTCCACCGTGCGATACAGTTTTTCGTCTTCGCCTGCCACGCCGCAGGCTGCCATCCAGTTGGCGGAAAATTTGATGTTGCCGATGTCGCCGATGTGGGTGGCGGCGATGTTGGTAATCGCTTCGCCCAACGCCATGCGCCCAGAAGCAGGCGCGTTTGCCAACGCCAGCGCAGGTTTTTCGCCCATGCTCATCGCTTCGCCACGCGTGGTGTCAAAGCCCATCAGCGTTACGGCGCAATCGGCAACGGGGGTTTGCCACGCGCCGACCATTTGGTCGCGGTGCGTCATGCCGCCCACGCTGCGGTCGCCAATGGTAATCAGGAAATTTTTGGCGGCAACGGCGGGCAGGCGCAGGATGCGGTATGCGCTTTCTTGCAAATCGTATTGGGATGCGTCAAATGCCGTTTCAGGCTGCCTTACGGTGTTATCGGTGCGCGTGGTTTTGGGCGGTTTGCCCAGCAACACGTTCAACGGCAAATCAACGGGGCTGTTGTCAAACACATCATCGCGCACGCGCAAATGCCCGTCGTCGGTGGCTGTGCCCACCACGGCAAATGGGCAGCGCTCGCGTTCGCAAATGGCGCGGAAAGCGTCCAAATCATCGGGCAAAATCGCCAACACATAGCGCTCTTGCGATTCGTTGCACCAAATTTGCAAGGGCGACAAGCCGTGTTCTTCCAGCGGCACATCACGCAGCCTGAAAACCGCGCCGCGCCCCGCATCGTTCACCAGCTCGGGGAAGGCGTTGGACAAGCCGCCTGCGCCTACGTCGTGAATAGAAATAATCGGATTGGCATCGCCCAGCTGCCAGCAGCGGTCTATCACTTCTTGCGCACGGCGTTCCATTTCGGG
>CAUQDE010000001.1:0-27235 GCA_963516425.1 uncultured Kingella sp. | reverse complement strand
AAAAGTCCTTGACCTAAAATATAACTAATTGATTATTAAAGAGTCAATACCTGCACAATACAGTCTAAAACAGCCTAATACAGCCACATTCAGGCACAAATTGGACACACGCGCCAAAGAACACAAACGCAAACATCTACACGGATTTTTGTGGATTTTTCCGTTTTTGTTTTTTGTGAGGATTTGCCATGTTTAAAAAGACTATTGCCCTTATGTTGGCAGCCATTTTCCCCTTTCAAACCATGGCTGCTCAATTACCCCGTTTACCTCAACCCGCTGCCCCATTGCAGCGGGTTTCGTTTAACCAACTCGCTGAACAATGCGGCAGCACGGTGCATCCTGATACCTTGCAAGCCGTAGCGCGAGTAGAAAGCAAGTTCAACCCCTATGTGATTGGTGTTGTCGGCGGCGCGCTTAAAAAGCAGCCTGAAACGTTAAGCGAAGCCATCGCTGCTGCCAACAAGCTGCATCGTGAGGGACGCAATTTCAGCATGGGGCTGATGCAAATCAATAAGAAAAACTTGGCGCATTTTGGTTTGAATTATGAAACCGTGTTCCACCCTTGTAAAAATGTCGCCACAGGTGCGGCGATTTTGTCGGAATGCTTTAAACGCGCAGGTGGGGCAACCCAAGCGCATTTGCAAAAGGCATTTAGCTGTTATTACAGCGGCAACTTCGGCACAGGCTTTAAAGCAGATTTCAAAGGGCAACCGCCCTATGTGGTCAAAATCCTTAACGCTGCGCGTGAAAACAATCAGCATCAACTGTTGGCATACAACGTGCCAGCGGTCAATCCAGCCGCGCCATTGGCTGCACCCAGCCGAGCCAGTAAATCTCGTTCGGCTATTCCTGTTACCCCATCGGTATATGTGAACCGCACACCACCTGCTAACGCGCAGGCAGTAAAAACCGTTCATGCTGTCGCCTATCAACCCGAACAGCGGCAGCCTGAAATCGCATCATACGATGATGTGCCCAACACCCCAGCGAGCGCAGAAGCACCACCCGCCAAACCCCGCGCTGCATGGGATGTATTCGGCGAGTTCTAGCCTGCTACCTTTTTTTCTTTTTCAACCATTCAAAAGCCACGTTAGGGAATCGCTAACGTGGCTTTTTTCATAACTGATGCCATGCCCCATTGATGTGTTTTGAAATCAGCGGGGCATGGCTTTGGTCGGTTTCACATTGTTGCTTGTTTGCGCGATGTGGGGCTGTTTTTCAGGCTGCCCTAATAGTGAAAGGGTGGCATTTTTTTTGTTTATTTTTTTGGAGTATCACAAAAATGGTTTCAAATAATGAAACAAAACATTGGGTCAAAACTACCTTGTTGTGTGTGTTGTTGTGTGGAATACAAACAGCGATGGCAGCAGGTGGATTGAGTTCCGTTGAATCAGGTGCAAAAGAGTTTTTTACCAGTTTCTACGGCATTGCTGCCATTATTGCTGCTTTTTCCCTGTTAGGGTGCGCCATAATGGGTATGGCAGGCATGAAAAGCTGGGGCGATTTATTCCCTGTTATGGGCTGGATTGTTATTGCAGCAGGTACATCTGCCATCGTGAAAGCTCTATGGGATTGGGGTAAGAGTATTTCAATATAGGAGCAGGAGCAAACTATGCAGCAATTTTCAGAAGTGAACATTGAAACAGAATATTTAACCTATGCAGGTGTTAATCGGAGTGCCTTAATACTGGGTGTTCCAATGATACCTATGGTTGTTATTTTGATATTTTTCTTTTCTGCTGCCATGTTTGCGATGCCTCTACTGCAGAACAAAGCATGGGCAATCGTCCTTTTAGCGTTGCCCTGCCTTTGGTTCTTGCGAGAAGTAACCGCCAAAGACGACCAAGCCCTGCGTATTTTGGGCTTGGAACTCTATTGGTGGTTTCAACGCCGCAACATGAAACAGCATGGCAACACCTTTGCCATTTACGCCACTCAATATGGAAGAGAACGCAATGACTATATTAGATTTATCACCGCAGATGAGGACAAAGCAGCGCGCGCAGCAACACTATTTGCCCCGTGTCAGATGCCACGTCGCTGAAAACATCGTGCACCTAGAAGAGGGCTATTTTGGCTTTGTCTTGCGGCTAGACGGTATCCCGTTTGAGGGCGTAAACGACAGCCACCTCATTAGCGCGTTTACCGCACTCAAAACCCTGTTTAATACCATCGGCAAGCAATACGGCAATCGCCTAGGTTTATGGACAACTATTCAACGGCAAAAAATTGAATTGAAGCGTAAATATCACTTCAAAGAAGCATTCTGCCAAACCTTTGCCGACCACTATATCCAGCAATTCAACACCACTGATTACTATGAAAACCTGTTCTACATTTCAGGCTGCCTGAAATACGAAGATTTTGATGATGGATTGCAAGAAACCAAAGATGTGTTGAGCATTATGGCAAAAGGGTTAAATGCCTACGACCCACACATCCTTGGCACATACCAGTTAGAACACGATGGCAGCATTCCTATTTTTGCCAAACGCGAGCTAGACCCCAAGCAAGAAACGCAAGGTAAACACACCGAAATTCGCTACACCGAAGAGGATGGCGCGGTTTATTCCGAAATCTATCAATTTATCGGCACGCTGATTAACGGCGGACTGCGGGAACATCACCCGCTTACCCCCTCGGCTGCCTACACCACCATTCCCAGTGCGGATTTATTTTTTGGTTCGGATATTTTAGAAATCCGCAATCATCAAGCGCGCAAATTTGCAACTTGCTGGGATTTGAAAGATTTTGGCACAAGCAAAATCAAAATTCTCATCAACATACTCAGCATTCCCTGCGAATACACGCTGACACAAAGTTTTGTTTACACCGATAATGCCACCATGCAATCAGACATCAACAAAAAAGTGAGTGAATTAGAGGGCGGTAAAGACTTTGCCACCGACCAACACGATGAGTTGCGGTTGGGTAAAGGTGAACTTGCCTCAGGGCGGTTGATGTTTGGCGATTATTCCGCCTCCTTGGTGGTTTATGGTGAAACCCCGAAAAAAGCCCAACAGAACGGCACAGATGTTTTTACCGCCTTTCTGACATCGGGCAGTTTCCGTTTTGTGCAAGCGCGTGGCTCAATGCAATCTTCCTTTTTTAGTCAAGTGATGGGCTACAAACGCCGTCCGCGCATTATTCCCAAAACTACCACCAACCTTGCTACCGTGTTCGGAATGCACAATTACTCACAAGGCAAAAGCTGGGGCAACCCGATTGGCGACGGCTCGCCCGTGATGCCGCTTAAAACTCTATCCAATACCTTGTTCAATCTCAGTTTGCATTACAGCAAGCTAGACCAAGACAACCTAGGCGAAAAAATTGCAGGGCATACCGTCATCATGGGGGCGACGGGTACGGGTAAAACCACCCTAGAAACCGCCATTCTTGCCTTTATGATGCGGTTTAATCCCTATTTATTCGCCCTTGATTTGGATAGAGGCTTGGAAATCTTTATTCGGGCAATTGGTGGCACATACTTTACTGTCGCCGAGGGCGAGCCAAGCGGGCTTAATCCCTTTCAATTGCCCGATAGCCCAGCCAACCGTTCATTTCTGTATGGATTGGTTAAGCTGTGTGCCGAAGGTGCGAGTGCAGATGAGGAGCGGCAAATTAAACTTGCTGTGGACACGCTTTACGAGATTGATTTCAATAGCCGCAATTTCAGCGTACTTTTGGAAAACCTGCCCTATGCCACCACGCAAAACAGCCTGCGCACGCGGCTAGCCAAATGGTGCAGAAGCGAAGATGGGCAATTTGCATGGTGCTTGGATAACGATAGCAACCGCTTCAATCCCGATTCGTTCTATCGCATTGGTTTAGATGTAACCAGCATTCTGAAAAAAGACTACCAACCCACCGCGCCCGTATTAGCCTATCTGTTTTATCTCAAAAACATGATGGCAGACCGCGTGGCAGATGAGGGTAGTCTATTGGCAACCGTGGTTGCCGAATTTTGGTATGCCGCCAGTTACGAAGTAACCGCCGATTTGATGCTCAAAACCTTAAAAACGGGGCGTAAGCTCGGAGAGTATATGTTGCTGGATACACAATCGCCCGAAGATGCGATTGCCTGCGACATATTTCCCGCCATTGTGCAGCAAACACCAACCAAAATATTCCTGCCCAATCCCGATGCAGAATACGATGGTTACAAAAGCTGTGGTTTGAGCGACAAAGAGTTTTATGAGCTAAAAGACAAAGCGATTGAAAGCCGTACTTTTCTTGTGAAACAAAGCAAACAATCGGTATTTGCCATGTTGGATTTATACGGCTTTGATGACGAAATGGCGGTGTTGTCAGGTACATCTGATAACGTTGCCATTTTGGAGCGTGTGATGGCAGAGTGTGGCAGCGAAGACCCCGATGTTTGGTATCAACCGTTTACCACCGCCGTGCGCGAAGTCAAACGCAGCAAAAAGCTCAATAAATCCATGAGCCAAATGTAAAACTACCCTATGCAGCCTGAAAAACCTTGTGGGCATTTTTCAGGCTGCTTTTTTATGACCGCGCAAGCGGATTGCCCACGGGAGATAAGCATGAAATTCAAAGCAAACAAATTAGTTGTCGCCCTTGTTGCCGCATCGTTGGCGTGTTCTAGTGTGCCCGTTATGGCAGGCGGTATTCCTACTGCGGATGTGGGCAATATCGGTGCCACCATTGAAAATGGCATGAAACTCAAAGAACAAATTGATAACCAAGTGGCGCAAATTGAGCAACTTGCCAGTCAGGTTAAAGCTCTTACCTCAAAAGGCAACTGGGGCAATGTGGCGCGCGATATTGCCCAAGAAGCCTTACCCGATGAGTGGAAAAATCTCTACAAAAACGTAGGCGATTTGGCGAAAAGTAAAGATTTATTAACATCAAAAGGTTATAATCCCAACGCAGACAGCGAGCGTTTGACTAAACATTTAGAAACCTTGGTGCGTAGTGCAAAGGATTCAGAAAAATCCTTTAAAACCATTAAAACCTTGATGGATAAAGTGAATCAAACCGCAGATATTAAAGCCGCGCAAGACTTGCAAAACCGTATTGCGCTGGAAAATATGAAGCTGCAACAGCGTCAAATTGACTTGGCAACGCTGAAACAAATGATGGAGGTGCAACGCGATATTCAAGATAAGAAACTTCGCGCGCGCCAAGAATGTGTTGCCCAGAATTTGATTAACAAAACCGACAAATCATGTAATTAAGGGTAAATATGAAATCGTTATGCAGTCTATTGGCTTTATGTTTTGTTTTAACCGCGTGCAATAAGCAAGAGGAGGCACCCGGTGTTAAATTAAATGGCAACAACGCGCCTATTATTTCGGATGAGATACAACAGCGAGATAAACAGGTTCGCGCACATCAATTGTGCGTTGCTAAAAATTTGACTGAAAAAAAGAATGTGGACTGCGATAAAGAGTTTCCGCTGCCCGAAGTCAAAAAATAACCTAAACAAGACCGCTCTGTGTAGCGGTCTTTCTTTTTGGAGTATGCAATGGGTTTCTTTTCTGAATTAGCACAAACGCTGGGCGCAGATTTAGGGCAAGACTTGCTCAACCGTACAGGCGAATTTATCAATCAAATTGCGCCCCTGTTTCAGGCTGCGTTTGGTGTTTATGTATTGATGGTTATTTTGTCTTATCAAGGACAAGGTGGTGTGATAAGTTTTACTGATTTCGTCAAGCGTTCTGTGGGGTGGGTGGTGATTATCGGCTTGGCATTTTCCCCATCTGCCTATTCCAAGATGGCGGGGATTATTTATCAACTGCCCGATGAGATTTCCAGCATTTTTGTGAATGGTGCGAAATTTGATGTTTCCGCTATGGATAGCAGTTTTGATGAAGTAAAGGTCGCCATAGGCAAAGCGGCGGAGGCTCATGCTAAATATGATTGGTGGAATTTTCCCGTCCACATGTCATTGGTTTATATTCGCGCTGTCATATTGATTTCAGGTACTTTGATTATTGGTGTCGCCTTTGCTTATTACATGGTAGCGAAAATATCACTGGCATTGGTTTTGATGTTGGGCGCATTTTTTGTGGGTTGCTTGTTGTTTCCCTCTACACGACAATATGGCATCAATTGGGTGGGGCAATGCTTAAATCACATCATCACTTGCACCATGTTTGTGCTTTTAACCGTTGTACAAATGAAGGTGTTTACCAAAACCATTGACGCAATAGTTAAGGGAAATTGGTATGATTCTGTCATGATTGAAGCCATGATTCCCATGCTGATTGTGCAAACCATTGTTTTTCTGATTGTGGCATGGAATATCCCCTCCATTGCTTCATCTTTAACAGGTGGCGCAGCCGTACAAGGATTTGCACGTTCCATCGTTGCAGGTGGCGGCTCATTTGGTAGGGCATTTTCTAGTGCCATGAAACAACATAGTCCCCCTGCACGCCCCGCATCGGGTGGTTCAATCTCTGCCAACACCCGCCCATCTTAATCTTCATTAAAGGATAATTTATGGCAACTCAAAACTTCTCTGCTCGTATTTCTTGGATTGGCTATATCCGCTTCATCATCATGTTTTTGCTGTTTGGTGCGCTGATTATTTCAACAGCAGGGGGTGCGGTGGCGGGGTTGGTTCATCTCACGTTAGGGGAGACGGCAGCCAAGTATGTTGCCATTGGATTATTTGTAGGCGGTTCAATCGCCTGTTTTATTTACTGCCTCTATCGCCTGATTCAATTTAAAGCCTACACAGATGATGAGGGCGTGTGGTTTCTCCAAGGTTATTTCCCTTGGAGCGCAGGCATCAAAGGCGTTCGCTGGGAAAATTTTGACCAAGTTCTGTTCCGCCCTAGCTTGTTTAGCTGGCTCACAGGCTCATACACGGTTTTTATCCGAGACCGCTATGGCAACACCGTAACCATCAAAGATTTGTTTTTAGGTAAACAATGGAGTGCCTTGGTCAATGGGCGGGCGATGGGCTCTCCCACCCCACGCAGCACCATGTAATTGAGCCGCTATCTGCTTCAAGTAGATAGCGGTTTATTGTGCGACTTGTTGGCGCAATAGGTCGCACAATAAACCGCTATATTTTCCTGCTCAGGTTTGTTTCGGCAGCCTGAAAATTTTGTATTCACCGCTCACATGGAGCGGTTTTTTATTGATGGAGTGTTTTATGAAATTTGCTGTATCGCTGTTTCAGGCTGCCTTGGTGTTCACTATTGCTGCCTGTGCAGCCAAACCACCTAAGCCCTATGGCACACCTTTTCCGCTTAACCCCAACCATTCATTGATTCAACCCAAGGACGCTCACCATGTTTCTAAGCAAGAAAAATAAATCATCCACCGCGCCACTTTCCGCTGAACAGCAGGAAGTGGAAAAGAAAAAATCCACCAATGCCCAAGTGATGCAAATGATGAAAATGAGCGCGGGATTTGAAAAAACCATTGTGGATTCCGCGCTCTCGTCTGCTAAAAACTGGCGGCGTTTTGGGGTGGGCGCATTGGTGGTGGCAGGTGTGGCTTGCGCGGCAGTAATGGGATTAACGCCACTCAAAGAGGCAGTGCCTTATGTGGCGCGGGTCAATGAAACCACAGGCGCGGTGGATATTATCACCAGCATTAAAGACAAGCATATGCACTATGACGAAGTAGTGAATAAATATTGGCTAGCGGAATATGTGCGCCAACGTGAAAGCTACGATTGGAATACGGTTCAAATGTCTTACGACAACACGCTATTGATGTCTGCGCCCGAAGTGCAAATTCCGTTCAAAAACATCTACAACAGCAACAATGCACCGCATAAAGTGCTGAAAAATCGTTTTAAAGTGGTTGCCAAAGTAACCAATATTTCCTTTGTGGGCGATGTGGCGCAAGTGCGCTTTGTGAAGCAAATGATGCCGATTACAGGCGAAACCGAAACCACGCCCGCACCCCCTGAAAAATTGATTGCAACCGTGGCGTTTGAGTTTAAAGCCACGCCCATGAAAGAAGCCAGCCGCTTAATTAACCCATTGGGCTTCCAAGTAACCAGCTATCGCGTAGACCCCGAAGCTGCGCCATAAGGATAGTTTATGAAAACATTGTGCCAAACAACATTATGCCTTGCCGCCGTTTTGGCGGCTTTGCCTTTTCAGGCTGCCTATGCCGAACAAAATCCCAAACGCACTGCCTATGATGCCCGCATTCAATACACCAATTACAACCCTGATAATGTCGTCAATATTCGCACACGCCTAGGCGAAGTAACGATGGTGCAACTTGCCGAGGGCGAAACCGTAAACGATGAGACCGATTCAGGTTTAGGCATGGGCGATGGCGGCGCATGGAAAATGGATGTGCGTGGACGACATCTGTTTTTCAAACCCAAAACCGACCAAGACCCCGATACCAACATGATTATTGCCAGCAATAAAGGGCGCATCTATGCGTTCAGGCTGCATACAGCCAAACAAGGGCAAGCCACTACCTATGTGCTGCGCTTTCGCTATCCCACAGAAGAGGCGGCTGCTCGCCGCGCCCAACAGCTAAAAGAAGAGCGTGTTGCCACCATGCTTAACCGTTATGGCGTGGATGCCGATATGGTTGCTCAACACAACCACAATTATTGGGGGCGAGGCGACAAAACATTGAGCCCAAGCGAAATTTTTGACAACGGACGCTTTACCTTTTTGCGTTACAACAACAGCAAAGCCTTGCCTGCTGTGTTCCGTGTGAATGATGATGGCAGCGAAGCCGCTATTAACGCCCATGTGGAAAACGACACCCTGATTATCCATGAAACCGCCAAACATTTTGTGCTGCGCCAAGGCAAAGCTGTTCTCGGCATTGAAAACCGTGGTTACGACCCCGAAGGACAATTCAACAAACTGGGCACAACCGAAGCAGGCACAGTTCGTTTACAAAAAGGAGTGTTGCAATGAGCCATTCAAATGAACCCTCTCAACAAGACAATCAAGATTTGGGTTACGGCGCACCTGTTGATTTAACGGTGAAAAAGAAAAGCTCTTTAACCCTTGTGGTTAAATTTTTAGGTGTTTTCGTTGCCGTTGCTATGGTAATCGGTGGATTGATGAGCTATTTTTCCAAAGACGAAAGCAAACCCGAAGAGAAAAAAGAAGTGCTGGATACTTCCGCTAACGGCAAAAATTTCAAAAACGACAAAGAAGAGATTTTGGATAGCGAGCGACAAAGTACCCCCGCTTCTGCCCCCGATAGCGAGGCTTCCAGCGAGCCTGCATCATCTGATGATGAGCAAGATAAAGAACCGCCCTCCGCCAGCGAACCAGCCGAAGACCCCCAAGTGGCTATTCGCCAACGCAAAGGCGAGGGTGATGTGGTGATTAAAGTGGAACAGCAAGGCGATTCATCATCCTCTTCTGCCACTACCACGAATCCTGTTGCCTACACCACCATGGAGGGCGAAGCCATCCCTGCCAGCAGCTTGATGCCTGCGGATAATGGCGGGTTATCCAGCCGTTTGCAAGGGGGCGTTTATGCGCCCAGTTTTGCGCAACAACAGGGTAATTTGAGCTATCTGCTTGCACGAGCCACAGCCATTCCTTGCGTTACCACCACCAAAATTGTTACCACCTTCCCAGGTTTTACCCGCTGCCAAGTAAGCAAAGATGTGTATTCCGCCAACGGCAAAACGCTGTTAATCGAGCGTGGCTCAATCGTGATTGGCGAGCAAACCGCTGCTTTGATGCAAGGGCAAACGCGCGTGTTTGCACAATGGGGCGAACTGCGCACGCCCACAGGCGTGATGGTGAAACTGGATAGCTTGGGTGCAGACCAATTGGGCGCAGCAGGACACCCTGCCAAAGTGAATAATCATTTTTGGAAACGCATTGGCGGCGCGTTGCTGATTAGCATGATTGATGATGTGGTTGCCTATGGCAACAATCGCCGTAACAACAACAACGTAAGCGGTTCAGACAATGAAACCCGCATCATCACCTACGACAACACCACGCAAGCGGTGCAAAGTCTTGCCAGCCAAATTCTGCAAAACAACATCAACATACCGCCTACGGGCTATGTGAACCAAGGCACAGAAATCACGATTTTTGTGGCGCGCGATATTGATTTTAGCGATGTCTATGAAAACGTGAAGCTGCGCCCACCGCAAGCAGAATTGCCCGCGCAAGTGCAACGTGTGCGTCAGTAATAGCCACTCAAAGGCAGCCTGAAAAACCTAATTTCAGGCTGCCTATTTTGTTCCCTTGAAAGAAAGCCATGTCCTACGACAATTCCACATCCGCCCGCTCGCTATTAAACAAACTGGGCATAACCGAATACCTACAAAATCCCACGCTCACCGAAATTTCTATTAACCGCCCCCACGAAGTATTTTTAGAAGATGCCGATGGCAGACACCGCATTGAACGTCCCGATTGGGAACTTGCCAAGCTCATACAGCTTGCTAATACGCTAGCCATTTTTAACAAGAAAAATATTGATTACGAAAACCCCATCCACTCCGTAACCCTCCCTGACGGCGAACGCGGGCACATCATGCTGCCGCCTAGCTGCGAAGACAAAACCGCCGTATTCGCCATTCGTAAACCCTCCACCAGCCGATTTAGCCTAGGCGATTACATTAAAACCCATCGCCTACAAGCCTTCGTGGACTATTCCGAACACGGCAAAGCAGAGGATTTCAGGCAGCCTGAATGCCAAACACAGCCTGAAAACGCCAGTGAAACCACGCAGGAAACCCTACACCAAAACAGCCGCCATTTCGCCGACATTGCCGACCAAATGAAGCTACCGCACGATGTGCCCCTTGCCGATTGGCAATACCAAATGCTCGAAGCCAAAGCCAACCGCGATTTGGCTACTTTTTTTCGTATTGCCATCGCCCAAAAGCTCAATATTTGCATGGTGGGCGGCACAGGTTCGGGCAAAACCACGTTTACCAAATCGCTAGTGGATTTAATCCCCACCGACACCCGCCTGATTACCATTGAAGACACCCACGAGCTAGACACCCCCAATCATCCCAACCACGCCCATCTGTTCTACAAAGAACATATTACCGCCAAGCAAATTATTGCTTCTTGTATGCGGCTCAAACCCGACCGCATTCTGCTCACCGAGTTACGTGGCGACGAAGCATGGGATTACCTCTCTGCCCTAAATACAGGGCACCCCGGCGGTTTGACTTCTGTCCATGCCAACGATGCCCGCAGCGTGCATTACCGCATCGCGCAACTGGCAATGGAATCGGCAGCAGGCAAGTCCATGCCGTATGAGTACATTCTCAACACCGTGCGCGCCACGATTGATGTGGTGTGCTTTTTTAAGCATACCTACATGACTGAACTGTATTACGACCCTGTGGCAACGTATTACGCGCTGCGTGGGCGGGCGTAGGGAATACAACTATTACAAGGCAGCCTGAAAAATAACTTTCAGGCTGCCTTTTTTAACATCAAACTTTTATAAGAGAATGCACATGAATAAAGCAATGTTTCAATGGCTGAATGTTTCTATTCTGTCTAAATTAGTCGTACCCTGTATGGCATTTTTTGCCATTGATATTCAAGATAGAAACCTTGTTTTAATGGAAAAAATCGGTGTATTAATTTTGCTGACCATGATGTTGGCACAAGCCATGTCATGTGCTCATTCCATTGTTCAGACCATCATGCAAACAGGTATTCGGTTTCTGTCTTCTATAACGGGTTTGCATTTTTTATTTGCTGCCGTGGAACAATTACATACAGGCGCAATTGATGCTCAAAACCACATCATCTCTTATGTTTGGTTGTTTTACCTGTTTATGGGCTTTCTTTGGTTGCATCAATCCATGAATCACAACGGGCAGATAGTCTATGCAGAAACTCAATCATTAAACGGTACAGGGTATTTCGCCAAAAAGATAGGCAATCTAACCAAACCCACAAAAGACGAGCGCACAAAAAGCGATTGGAACGTCGTCGCCACCCATGAAGCAGGACATTTGCTGGTATTGGCTTGCATGAATATTCAAGACCATCCAAACCTAATGGCGAGCATTGAAGCTGATGGCGATAAGGGTGGGTACGTTATTTCGCCAAAATGTATGAATTTGCTGAAAACGCAAGAATACAAACGGTTTAACATGAATATGAATCTTGCTGGAATGGTTGCCGTAGAATATCTAATGGGGCAAAAATATTCAGGCAATACACAAGATTTAGCAAATTTTAAACAAAATGCACGGTTTTGGCATGATAACTTTTTGGAAAGACCACCCACTGCTCAACAAGTACGCCGAGACCTATACGAATTTTTTGAAGTCAATCATCAAAAACTGGTGCAAATGCGTAACCTACTCTTGGAAAAACGCACCATCAATATCCAACGAGATGTAGATTACACAGGCATCAAATTTACAGCTTATGTGAAACCGTTGGATGACAAAGACTGGACGAGCGCAAATTAAATCATTAAATCAAAATATAAAAAGCAGCCTGAAATGGCTGCCTTTTTTTCTGTATGGTAAATGGCTTAAACAACGCCTGCTTATCCTATGCTGTCGTATTTTTAACCCACCCCATCCTTAATCACCCCTAGCCATGCTCAACCCATTCAAACACAAACCCACGCTAGCCATCCTAACCACCCTCGCCAGCGCAGCCCTTGCCTATGCAACCAACCAATTATCATTCGCCGATGGCGCGGTAAAAACTAATGGCGGACAAACCACCAACTCATCCCTCTCCTGCCGCGTGGTAGCTATTTCCGACGGCGATACGCTCACCTGCTTGACCGATGCCAAACGGCAGCTCAAAGTCCGCCTCCACGCCATTGATGCGCCCGAAAAGCAACAAGCCTTTGGACAGCAGGCGAAAAAACATCTATCTGATTTGGTTTATAACCAAACCGTTACCCTCAATATCACCGACACCGACCGCTACGGGCGCACAGTTGCCGATATTCAACTGGGCAGCCTGAATGTGAATCAGCAAATGGTAAAAGATGGTTACGCATGGGCGTATCGCCGTTATGGCGGCACACGTTATGCGCCAGAGGAAAAAGCTGCCCGCAAAGCCAAGCTGGGATTATGGCGCGATGCGAACCCGATTGAGCCGAGCCAGTGGCGCAGAATGAATAAATAACGCCATTCCATACGCTTCAAACCATAAGGCAGCCTGAAACCACATTTATCGTTTTCAGGCTGCCCTTTTTATCACAGGACACCCCATGACCATCATCACCCTTAAAGACCGAGACAAAACCGCCAACACGCTCATCAGCCTACAAACATGGCGGCGTACCGCCAAAGAATGCAACCAATCCGCACTCTATGACGCATTAAGCGAAGCCATCGCCACCATCAAAGCCCTAGACCAAGCCCTCAAAGACGCAGGCAAAGCACCATTTTCAACCTTTACCCGCAGCCCAGCCGATGCCGCATTCAGCGACTACATCCGCGCCCGCGCCAACTATCAATGCGAACATTGCGGCACAAGCTACACCGCGCAATCCACAGGTTTGCAATGCAGCCATCATTTTAGCCGCCGCCATTGGGCAATTCGCTTTCATCCCAACAACGCCGCTGCCCTTTGCCACCATTGTCATAACTTTTGGTACAGCAAAGACGTTCCCGAAGCCGCCCGTTGGCTGGAAAACAAAATTGGGCGCGATGCCATAAACGCCTTGATTGAACTGAAAAACCAACCACAAACCAAACCCACCGCCAGCGAGCTAGATGCGATTGCCGTGCATTGGCGCAAAGAAACCGAAAAGCTGTTGGCAAAGCATGAGGCAGCCTGAAAACGAGCGAAGCGAGTTTCAGCGAAGCTAAAACCGCATTTAAAAATTCGTTTCAGGCTGCCTTTTCTTGCTACAACATCCATAGCAACCACCATCCCGAAAGGACAAACATCATGGATATTCAAACATACCAACAGGAATACCAACATTTTGCTGATTGGCTCGTTCAAACAGGAAACAACGAGCTGCCACCTGATATTCAAGCCGCTATGTGGCAAGGATGGTTAGCCAAAGCGATGACCGCTAAGCCGTTGCTTACCGAGGACTGCGTTGATGGTGCACATTTGAAGTGCAAAAGTGAAACACAAGCCAAACGTCCTTTGCATCCCCAATTGGTGGAATATCTCAATCTGCGTTGCGGTCATTTGCGCGGGCAATAATAAGATGGATTTGCTCCCATAATTCTTCATGAAAAAAATCATGTTGTCGGTCGCTAACATAGAGTGTGTGTACTTTGGAAATCAAGGAATACATTAATTCTTTGCTTTGTGGGTCATCTAACTGGTTTATAACCGTTGCCATAATCAAAGTCATGCTTTCTAGAAAACTAGCCATTGATTGCATATTTCTTTTTAACGAATCAATTTCATTTTCCATTTTGTGATTTATTAAGTAGTTTAACTCATCTACAAAGCTAATCCCCTTATCTATGAGTTCTGGATAAGCAGATGCGTTTTCTTCTTGATTACTCATTCATATCTCCAAATTTAAGAAAGGTTATATTTTATGCGTGGCGTAAACAAATTAACAATACTCGGCAACCTCGGTGCAGACCCTGAACTGCGCTATTTCCCCGATGGCACACCCGTTGCCAAAATCAGCCTTGCCGTCAGCGAGCAGTGGAAAGACAAAAAAACAAACGAGCAGCGCGAAAGAACCGATTGGTTTGCCGTGCTGTTCACCCACCATCTTGCCAATATTGTTCACGACAAGCTCAAAAAAGGCGACACCATTTTAGTGTGGGGCAAAATGAAATCCCGCAGTTACCCCGACAGCAAAACAGGTTTGCCGCGTGAAGTATGGGAAGTCCACGCCGACGAGATGCACATCGTCAAAACCAAAAACCGTGATGCCCAAGCCGATGAGGGCAATCCGTTTGATGATGACGACTATACCCCACCCGATAGTGCCGAGGCGATTGACCAAAGCGACCATCAATATCTCTAACCCGCTTTATCCATCGCCCTAAGCTGGCAGCATTTAGGCAGCCTGAAACCGCGCATTCCTTGCGCATCGTTTCAGGCTGCCTGATTTTTTTATCCCTTCCATTCAGGAACAACGGCATGAATAAAAACAAAACCCCTGCTATTCTCTTTTTTATTCTCGCTTGGCTGCCTGCGTCGATTACCGCAGGCTTTTTTGCGGGCGCATTGATTTTTACCAACTGGCTTTCACTCAAAGATACGCCAACGCCATTTTTGCTGTTTCACTATTGGTCGCGCAGCAAAATATCCGCCAAAATGCAACAGCCCTTGATGATGAGTACCACCATCGCCGTGTTGCTCACCCTTGCTGCCATTTTGCTGTTTCTGATTATTCTGTTTATGAAACCCAAACGCGAGCTACACGGTTCAGCCCGTTTTGCCAACGCAAGCGAAATTGCCCAAGCAGGTTTGTTGCAAAAGCCCAAAGCATACAAAGAGGGGTATCCTGATTTGTTGCTGGGTAAATACAAAGGCAAATACCTCCGTTGGGCTTCCAATGAATTTATGTTTCTTGCCGCGCGCACTCGTTCGGGCAAAGGGGTAAGCACCGTTATTCCCAACTGTCTGCACTATTGGCACAGCATGGTGATTTACGACCCCAAACTGGAAAACTTCCTGATTACCGCAGGCTGGCGCGAAAAAGTATTGAAACAAAAAATCTTCCTGCTCAATCCAGCAGGCAGAATGCCCGAGCACGAACGCAATCCCAACGCGCCTTTGCTGTCGCACAAATGGAATCCGATGACCTACATTCGCCGTAATCCGCTCTACACATTTAAAGATTTGAGCAATATGGCGAAAATCCTGATTCCCAAATCGCCCAAAGACACAGGCACGTCCACATTCTTTACCGATAACGCCCGCAATCTGTTTGTTGGTTTGGGGCTGTATCTGATTGAAACGGAAAAAGAACGCGATTTAGCCGACTACAAACAGCGCACCACCTTATCCAATTTACGCCATCTTTGCACACCAACCAACGGCAAAACCCTATTTGAATGGATTAAAGACGAATTAGACAACCGCAATGCCGCAGGCAGCCCATTAAGCGACCAAGCGCAAACTCTATTGCGCGGTTTTGCCAATAGCAACGCCAAATCAGGCAATGATGTGTTGTCCACGCTCACCGCGCCGCTGGCGATTTTTTTAGACCCCGTGGTGGAAGCGGTAACGTCCGATGATGATTTCCGCCTAGACGAAATCCGCAGTTCGTTGATGACGATTTATGTGGGTGTGATTCCCAGCGAAACCGAAACATTTAGTCGCCTGATTAACCTGTTTTTTAGCCAGTTGGTCAATGTAAACGTAGAACAAGGACTGCCTGAAAACAGCATGGTAAACGGTAAATCCAAATTTCCCTATCAATGCCTGTTGCTGATGGACGAATTTACCGCTTTGGGCGCAATTCCAGCGATTAGCGAGGGTGTGTCCTATATTGCAGGCTATGGTTTGCGTTTACTCATCATTATTCAAGCCCCCAGCCAAGTAGAGGCAGTCTATGGCAGGGACAATATGAAAACCTTTTTTACCAACTTCACCATGCGCGTGTTCTTTACCCCGCGCGAGCAATGGGAAGCCGAGGAATACAGCAAAATCATTGGCGATGAAACATTTAAAGCCAAATCCCGTTCCCGCACCATAGGCAAAGGCGGCAGCAGTACCAGCACCAGCGACCAACGCCGCGCAGTAATGAATCCAAGCGAAATCAAATTGATGCCGATGACCGACTGCGTAATCGATATGGCAGCCGCGCGCCCAATCTACGCAGAAAAAATTGTCTATTATAAAGACCCCGTGTTTGAAGCGCGCGCATTCCAAACCCCGCCCGAAGTGCCTGTACTCAATATCCAGTTGCACCGCCAAAACACGATTGTGGGCAGCATCACCAAGCTGGAAGACATCCCCGCTGAACAATTGGAAAACACCCCGCTGAGCCAAGCCGTCAATGCGCTGGATGTGGCATTTTCTATGGTGAAACGCCTAATTCGTGCAGAGGACAGTGAGAACAGGATTGCCATTTTGGCTGCCAACGCAGCAGACGAATGGGGCGTTTCACTTCAACCTTTGCAAGCTAGGATGTTGGAATATGCCAGTGAATTAGCCAAACGTGGATAACGACAAAAGGCAGCCTGAAAACGATTAAACCCGTTTCAGGCTGCCTTTCTTTTGCCTATTTGTACACCCAAAAGGACCCCCCATGCCTACCGACTACGCCCCACCCACCTATGACGAAATCCGCACCGCCTTATCCTACATCCCCACCCCGTCCAGTTATGCCGACTGGTATCCGATGGCATACGCCATCAAAGACGCACTCGGCGAAAACGGCAAAGACTTATGGCACGACTGGTCAAGACAAGGCGACAACTACAAGGCTAGTGTTGCCGAAGCCACTTGGAAATCCGCCAAGTCTAAAGCAGGCGGCATCACCGTTGCCACGTTGTTTAAGCAAGCTCGCGACAACGGTTATCGCCCCGACAAGCCCACTGCGGTGCTTACACCCGAACAGTTTGCACAACGCGCCCTAGAAACGGCTACCAAAAACGAGATTTTTGCCGCATCGGATGCGGTGCGTTACCAAGCTGCTGCCAAGTTGGCGCATACCATTTGGCGCAATTCCAAAGCCCTTACCGCTGCCGATTTAGCCCACCCTTATTTGCGTAACAAAGGCATTCAAGATGTAACCGCTGTGGCAGGTATTCGCATCAATCGCTATCAAGGGCAAAATAAGCTGGTGATTCCCGTTTATTTGCGCGATGAGCAAACAGGCAAAACCGAGCTGGTGAATCTGCAACAGATTGATGAGCACGGCACAAAACGCTTTTTATACGGCGGACAAAAAAGCGGCGGCTACGCGATTTTGAATGGCACGCACGCCGATATGAAAGACGGGTTTTACCTCGCCGAAGGCTATGCCACCGCCGCCAGTGTGCATTTGGCAACAGGTAAACCCGTGGTGATTGCCTTTGATGCGGGCAATTTGCCCGTGGTGGCGGCGCGTATTGCCGAACGTGACAATCTGCCATCCGATACGCCTATTTACCTTGCCGCCGACAACGACCGTGTGAGCCAAACAGGTTTAACCAAAGCCACCGAAGCCGCTGCTTGGCTAGGCGAGCGCGCCCAAATCAGGCTGCCTGAATTTAATGCCCACGACATCACCACATGGCAACAACAGCACGGACAATTGGATGCAGATGGCAAAGAACAATTCCCCAGCGACTTTAACGACTTGATGGAACTACGCGGACTGGATGCCGTAACCACCGCCATCCATGCTCCCCTATCGGCAGAACGTGCCGCCCAAGTGGCAAGCATGCAGCCTGAAATCAACGAAAGAATTGCCCATTTTAAAGACTACAACATCCAACCGAGCCGCCCCTTTCAATTTGAAACCCTGCCGCTAGACGAAGCAGGTTTGCGCTTTCGGGCGAACTGGGTGCTGGAAAAATTTGGCGGTGAGCGCAACAAGAAACACCGCCATGCGCTGATTGACGAGCTAGCGAAGCGGGGCATCGATATTCGGGCGCAAGTGGCAGAATTGAGCGGGCAGCAAGTTGAATCGGTTGAACAGCCGCAAAGGCAGCCTGAAAATGAACAAAGTGGACTGGGGCAAAACCCAAATTCATCAACCGAGCCGCGTGCGGAACGTGCACCGTGGGGGGATTTTCCCCCATTGGTACGCAATGGCACGCTAGATGAACTTAAAAACAACGAAAACTACCAAGCTGCCAAGGCTGGCGATGCCAAAGCCGCATTGGATTTGGTACAATCGTTGCTTAATGAGCAAACCGTTGCCGACATTCAAAATATGGTTGGCGAACGCAAACCGATTATCGTGGCAATTCATGCCGAAGAAGGCATTGGGCGCAACAAAATTCCTGCTATGATGGCAAAAGTATTGTCTATGCACACAGGATGGCAGGTTGATAACCAGTTGCTTCAAGCCAGCTATGCGGGACGCACAGGCATGGATAGCAGTTACCGCCTAGCCTTTCCGCCAGCCTTTTCAGGCGAAGTGCAAAATGGACGCGATTATTTGATTGTGGACGACAACGCCACAATGGGCGGCACCATCGCATCATTGCGCGGTTATATTGAAAACCGTGGCGGACACGTTATCGGCGCAACCGTGATGAGCGCACGAGCCACGGGTTTAGATATTGTGCCCACGCAAAAACAGCTAGATGCCATTCAACGAAAACATGGAGACATCCCAAATGACTATTGGACAAACACTTTCGGATACGGAATCGACTGCCTTACAAGAGGCGAGGCGGGCGCAATTCGCACATCCCCGACTTTTGACGACATCAGAAATAGAATCGATGATGCAAGACTTCAAAGAAGCCTACGCATGGGCGGACGAGGAACTGCGCCGCAACCCGAAGCCTCTGCGCCCAGCACCACAGAAAACCTAAATCCTAATCCCAACCCACCCGCAGCCGATGCTCTCAACGCATCGGCTGTTGGCGTTTTAGCAAAGGAAAACCCCATGGCACAATCCCCCACCCCCGAAGACATCCAACGCCATGCCCAAAACGTTGCCCAAATTGCCGATGCTGCCGAGCGCGAAGCCATGATGAGCGAAATGGCAGAACAAGGCATTTATGTGCGCGGCGCAGTAAACAAAATCCTTACCGAACGTGCAGCGGAAATGCCACAGCAGCCTGAAACAGGGCAGCCTGAAAACCCACCCGAACCATCCCAACCCACAGCCGCCGATAACGCGGCTGTTGCTGTTTCTGAACCATCAGAAACGCAAACCGTTGAGCAGCTCCAAAATCAACAGGAGAACACCATGCCCACACCCGAAACCAACCTTGTATTGCCCACACGCGAAGCCGCTGTGGAATACGAAGCCATCAATAGGGTTATGCAAGCATCCACGTTGGCGGAAATGAACCGTATAGAGCCACGTCCCGATGGCGTTACCGATGTGGCGCAATACTTGCAAGAGCAGTTAGCCAAAAACAAAGAACAACTCGCCCATGAAACCGACAACGCACAGCGCGAAGCCTTGCAAGATGATATAGCCGTGGGCGAAATAGCCGTTTCTTTGGCGCAACAAGGATTAAGTACGCAACAGCTTCAACAGCGTGCAGAAACCCTATTGGCAGAGGCGCAACGTGTGCCCACAACAGAAGTGGAAAACAGCATTGAGTTCGGCGGTATCACGCAAGAGCAAGCGCAAAGCCCAGCACAACCCGCCGAAGCCCAACCGCATCTTGAAACCATTTCCGCCGCCGAAGTGCAAGAAAACCTGCGTCGTGCCAAGGAGAAAGAGCGTATTGAAGCGGCGCAGCAATTTACCCAAGAAGCCGCCGTTGGCGCAGCAATAGGCATAGCTGCCGATGCTGCCATTCCAGGTAGCAGCATGGCAAAAACTGCCGCTAGCGTTGCCGCAGACTTGGCAAGTGATGCGGCTGCTGAACACATTATGCAGTCCAATTCTGCTCAACAAGCCGAACGAGATACTGAAAGCACAGAGCCACAAAACACGCCCGAGGCATCCACCTATCAAAAGCCCAAACCCATTTTGGATTTGGATTACGAAACACCCAAAGGACTAACCGACCGCTATATCCGTATGGAGGGCAAATACCTTGACTTCAAAAATCATCAAACCGTGATGTTTGAAGACAAGGGTAAAAAGCTCAATACCGCGCAGACCAACCCGCAAATCATCAACGATATGCTGGATACCGCCCAAGCCAAAAATTGGGACAGCATCAAGATTTCGGGCAGTTTAGAATTTAAGCAACAAGTATGGTTAGAAGCCGAACTGCGTGGCATTAAAACCACAGGCTACAAGCCCACCCAAGAGGATATTGCCAAACGGGATTATTTGCTGGAAAGCCGCTATCGCAACAGCATTGAAGCGCAGCATCAGCCTGAAATAAATAAGACAGCACAGCAAGATAAAGCGCAGCCTGAGCCATCTCAACAGTTGGACAGCAAAAAAACCAAGCCTGCGCCCGCAGCCACAATAGATGAGCAAAACGCAGGCAGCCTGTTTGATGATGCCCCCAAAGCCAGCTTGCCGCCTATGCCTGATGTTTCTGCTGCGCTGCATTCTGCTGCTGATAAAGCGCAAGCCTTGGCAGATACACCCCAAGAGCGTGTTGCCGCTAGCCAAATGCACCATCAAGCTGCCCATGCAAGTATTCAACAAAGCAGCCTGAAAGGGCAAGCCATCGCCGAACAAAGCAAGCCCGCTCAATCCTTTAATCCTGAGCTGGATTCTGCTCGCAGCGTGTATTTGCAAAAAGTAGAAACGCTGCACAAAGACGAGAGATTGCGCTTGCAAGATATAGAAAAACGTCTTGCGCGTGTGATTAACCGTTATCCACTCGCCGAGCAAGATGAGTTTTGGCGACGGCATTATGAAGAGACAGCCAATGACATCAAAGGAGGAAAACTGCACAATGCAGAACACCCAAAGCAGGAAACCAAGCCTAGCCCAAGCCATACGGTTAGCCCAAGTCGCTCTAATCAGCAACACGAGCAAGGCGATGATGGCGTGGAGATAGGTGATTAACCAGCCAAGGCAGCCTGAAAATCGCTTTCAGGCTGCCTCTACCCCAAGGATATTCAGATGACCGCAAAAATAGATATTTATGGCTTAACAACAGAGCAAATTAAACAACTCAAACAAATTGCGTTTCAAAAAACAGGCAAAGCCAGCCTATCTGCCTTTGCACGGCAACTGTTGCTTGCTCAACTAGACAATACGCCCCAGCCAACCGCTGAATCCACTCCTAAACAACAAAATACCCGCCTAGAACTCAAACTCTCTCCCAAAATCGCCACCTACCTTACCGAACACGCCAAGCGCGGCAAAATGACAGCCAACCGCTATGCCCTAGCCATTATTGCCAGCCACATAGACCGCTATCCCCTGCTCACCGACAACGAAGCCACCGCGCTCTACCAATCCAACAGCCAGCTTGCCATGATAGGCAGCAATCTCAACCAAATTGCCCGCCATCTCAACGCAGGCGAAAGCGTTTCACTCACCGCTCAAAACATCACCGCACTGCAAAACCTGATTCACCAACACATGAACACAGTCGGAACAGTATTGCTCACCCATCGCAAACGCAAGCAACAATAATCCAACCTATTTTAGGCAGCCTGAAAACGTCTTCCCCACGTTTCAGGCTGCCTTTCTTTTGTACTCAAAAAGGACAACCCCATGAACCTACACCGCAACATAGACGACTGGTTTCTTGGCTATAAAACCCGCGCCGTTCACCCCAAAGAAAACCCTATTTACCTCAAATCAGGCAGCCGCAAAGGCTTAAAAACAGGCTTCGGATTACGCAATCTTACCGCCGCCGCCAAACGCCACCCCGAAGTCATGGTTAAAATCCCCAAACGATTTAGCCAAAATTCCAAGGGATTGCACGGCATTCGCAACCATCTGGACTACATCTCGCGCAACGGCGAAGTAACCGTAGAAACCAACACAGGTGAAAAGCTGACCAACAAACAGCAAATCAAAGCACATCTAACCAAACTCAAAAATCTTGGTATTACCGAAGAATCCCCCCACCGCGAAGCCATCAACATTGTTCTATCCATGCCCGCAGGCACCAACCCCGACAAAGTATTAAACGCTGCCCGCGCCTTTGCTGCCGAGCGTTTTGCACACCACCAATACGCCCTAGCCCTACACCACGAATCCGAGCGCGAGGGTGAACCACCGCATCCGCACGTTCATCTCAGCGTGCTGGTGCGCGACAACATGGGCAACCGCATCAATCCACGCAAAAACGATTTATTTGAATGGCGTGTTCATTTTGCCGAACGACTGCGCGATGAGGGCGTGCAATGCGCCGCCACCCAACGCAAACATCGCGGCAAAACCCAAAAAGCCGAAAGCGGCGTCGTTCGCGCCATCAAACAGCGCGGCGTAGAACCCGAAATCGTCAAAAGCTGGCAACAGGAATTGACCGCCGCCATTCAAGAAAACCGCAGCCCAAACGCGCCCTTTGCCTACAAACAAGCCCAACCCGAACACTACCGCCATGAGCTAGAAGCATGGGAACACGAAATACGCCAAGCCCAACAAACAGGGCGCGCGCTCATTCACCCTTTTCAGCAAAAAGCCGATAACACACGGCAAAAAATCAGCCAAGAATACGCCCAAATTGCCCGTGCGCTGTACCAACAAGGCTACAAAACCGAAGCCCGATTGATGAGTAAACTCAAACAGCAATTAGATGCGCAAAGTTTGGAAACCCAAGCCGAGCAACAATACCGCAGCCTGAAAAGCGATATGGATAAAGCCAAGCAAGCAACCACAGTTTCTCCATCACACCCAACCCCATTCAGGCAGCCTGAAAATAAGCAAGGCGAATTTATGCAAACCCCAAACGGACGCATTCCCCCCGCTTCTCAATCCCCAAACACGCCAGCCGAACAAGATACCGATATGGAATATTGACCATGCTATTCAAACACCTTACGTTTTACCGCATCACCCAAGAATTGCCCCACCCCAACATCGTTGCCCAGCAACTTGCTCAACTTCCCTTTTCCCCCTGTTTAAGCCTAGATTGGTTTAGTGAAGGCTTTGCCCCGCCTAACGTCCATCACCCTGATTTCGTTTCGCTTGCAGGCGATAGTGTTGCCATTCGGCTCAACCGTGAAGATAAGGTATTGCCGCCCAGCGTGATTGCTTCCCAACTCAACCCCCGCATCGCCAACATAGAAGCCGACGAAAAGCGCAAAGTCGGCAAACGTGAAAAACAAGAGCTACGCGACACCTTGATTGACCAACTGCTCCCCCAAGCCTTTACCAAAAGCAGCCACACCTACGCCTTGCTTGATTACGCCCATTCACTGATTTTGATTGATGCCAGCCCAAAAACCGCCGAAAACCTGTTAGCCAAACTGCGCGAAGCAATTGGCGGACTAGATGCGATTTATCCCAAAACACAACAGCCGCTTACTCAACTGATGACCGATTGGTTACAACGCGGCGAAGCAGATGGCAATTTTGCCCTAGACAGCGACAGCACGCTTAAAGACAGCCCCAACAATCAGGGCGGTGCAACCATTAAAGCCAGCAAACAAAACCTATCCGCCAACGAAATCACCCAACTGGTGCAACATGGCAAAACCGCCACCCAACTTGGCTTAACATGGCAAAACCAAATTGATTTCATTCTCAACCAAGACTTCAGTCTGCGCCGTTTGCGCTACACCGAAGACCTTGTTTCTTGCACCGAACCACAAGGCGATGATTTCAACCGCCACCACTTTCTCCAACTACTGATGGCAATTCATCTGCCCAAGCTGATTAACGAATTGGTTACGTCGGCGGGCGGTTGGTCGGATAAAAACTAAACTTCTTTCACAGCCGCACCATACAAAAGCAGCCTGAAAACCCTAGCTTTGGGGTTTTCAGGCTGCTTTTTTGCATTCAGAGTTTGTGCAATACGGTATTAGCCCGCATCCCAAGGGTTAATCACCTTCAAATCAGCCGCCAAAAATGGCGCAGCATCACGGGTTGCCACGATAAAGCCATGTTGCCGCGCCGTTGCCGCAATATAGCCGTCTGCTGCCGCAATCGCCTTGCCTTTTGCCCGCGCGCCCGCACGGATGGTTGCATAACTGGCAGCCGTTGCATCATCAAACGGCAAAATCCGCTCTGCAAACAACGGCAATACCACCTGCTCCAACTGCTTATGCAGTGTCTCTTTTTTGCGCCCATTGGGTAACTGTGCCACACCCAACCGTAATTCTGCCACCGTAATTGCCGACAAATACAAGGTTTCCACTACCTGTTTATCCAGCCAGTCTGCCACACGGTTTTCAGGTTGCGGGCGCAAAGGTTCGGAAACCACATTGGTATCCAGCAAAATCATCAGAACGACACCTCAGTATCCGTATGGGTCTCACGCAGATTGTCCAAATCCACGCCCCCGATTTCTTGTCCGATTTGCGTCAATAGCGAGCCAAGTTTAACGGTCTGCTCAGGCTGTATTGCCTGATTCAAAATCAAACGGATTTCCGCTTCCGTACTCCGCCCTGCCATTGCAGCACGAAGTTTCAACGCCCGATAGGTTTCATCGGACAGATTTCTCACACTGATTGAAGCCATGATTGTGCTCCTTTCTTTCAAAAACAATCTGGCAACGATGCTATCACTTTCATAAAGAGATAGCAAACCTACCCGCCCAGCGCAGCGTTTCCGCCTGTGGGCGGAATAACAAAACACGGTGTTTTGTCGGCGAAAGCCTATCCTGCGTCTAGTCTAAAAATACGTTCTACTACGGAAAGATTGGGATTTTTGAAAAAAAGGAGACACGGAAAGCGGAAAGTTGGGGTTAATTTTATGAAAATGACGTTTTATGACACTTTTATGGCAATTTTTAGGCGAAAATATCCTTAATATTGGCAATTATAATAAAGGATAAATGGCTAAAATATGCTTTTATGTGTTTATTTAATAAGTAATTGACCTTAATGGTATTTATATTGACTATTATTTGGCTATTTACAGCTTATTCACTTGCAATTCCATGACAAACAAATGGCAATTTTGTTGCAATAACCTGTAATTATTGTCTATAATTGGCAATTATAGAAAGGAATAATTTTATGGATGATATTGATGTGCATGATTTCATAGCAACGCATACACCGAGAGGCAAATCGCCCAAACTAGATAGATACGCGGATGCTATTTTTTATTTGAAAGAGCGTGGTTTTAGCGATGATGATGTGTTACTTTTTTTGTCTGAAAAGAAAGGGTTAGTTGTAGGCAAGCGAACATTAAGCCGCTTTCTTGCTCGCGACAAAAAGGAAAAGCCCGCGCAAAACACAATAAAATCTACCGCGCCAAAACCTGAAACTGAGCAGCCTGAACGCCTCTCCACTCCTGCTCAATTCAATTGGCAAGAAGACATTGATGTAAATGAACTGATTTGATTGTGAAAGTTATTATAAATGAATGATTTAGAAAAATTTATTTTAGAAAATGAACCCAAAGGTACGTTCAGGCTTAATGCCCATAAGGAAGATATTTGGGTATTGAAACGACATGGGTATAGCAATAAAGATGTGCAACGTTTTCTTTTTGAAAAGAAAGGTATAAAGGTTTCAATTACCACACTTAACCGTTTTATTAAGCAGCATAAAGAAACTCAACCTATACAACGCGAGCCTACTCAACCACCAATGTTAATTGTGCCATTAGTGCCACGTTCAAGAATTATGTTCATCTCTCCAAAAATGACAATTGAATGGACAAAATCACCCACAAAATTTGTGGATAAATTTTGACGCATCCGGCTAACCGCCTATTTCCATTTCAAAAAAAATAGTTGCACAAAATTTAAGCAATCGTAACGTTGCAAAACCCCGTTATGAAACTCCAATAAATTGTTTTACAACAAATTTCATAAGTTTCGTAACAGGGTTTCATCACGCGCCAAACAGAGGTTTCGTAACAACTTTTTCAGGTTTCACCACGCCATCCCACACAAAAAAAAGCCCAAACACGGCAGAGCATAACTGCGGTGTTTGGGCTTTTTTGCGTCTGTACCGTTTGAAATTTCAGGCTGCCATTCTCGCGCGGTATGCTGCTTGCCGTTCCGCCGCGCTGGCGTATTTCTTGGGTCTGCCACCTTTGCGAGCGGCGGGCGGTTTGGGCGTTTCAGTCTGCCTTTGGCTATGGTTTGGCAAGCTCGGCAAAACTTCGGTGTATTCCGCCTCAATCACATCATCGTTTTCAGGCTGCCTAAATAAGGTTGGGGGAATAAGCCGATTAGAGCGTATGGGCGATTGCCAACGGGCATCATAGGTAAAGGCAGGGGTTGGGCTAGGGAAAGGGCGAGTGGTGCGTCTGTGGCGTTGTGGGCGCGCGTATGGGCGTATGGGTGTTTGTTCACGGTGTGCGGCATCTGCATCATCGCTCGCTTCGTATTTATCCGCTTCATCATCGTAAGCATCTGCCGCAAAATTGTTGGCGGTAATATCTATTCCTCTGCCCGTGCCGCCAAAGAATATCTGCATCGGCGGACGCGGCTCGTTTGGCTCGTTCGGTTCGGCTGCGGGCAACTGCGCCATCATTTCGCGCTCAATCAGGTAATCCTGAAACGGCGCGCCTAGTCTGCTGACTAGACGCGGTACGAGCCGATTGCCCAGCTCGCGCAAAAACTCATTCTCGTATTCCAGTTCAACGCATTCCCTTTGCCAGTATCGTGCCTCTTGGCGCGATTGGTCTTTTTGCAAGTTGCGGATGCCGAAATACAGCAATCCGCCCATGCTGCTTAATGCGATGATGGCGGGCA